>NZ_KB892092.1:0-220854 GCF_000373665.1 Streptomyces sp. BoleA5 | reverse complement strand
GCGCCGCCAGCAGCCGGTACGCGTTGACCATCACCACCGGGTCGTTGTGCTTCACCGAGATCTTGATGTCCCGGAAGCCGTGCTCCTCGAACAGCGAGCACTCCCACAGCGCCGACTCNACCAGCGCCTCGGGCGTGGCCNTGCCGTACTTCTCCAGCAGCCGCTTGTCCAGCGACCCGGCGTTCACCCCGATCCGGATCGGGGTGCCGGCGTCGGAGGCCGCCCTGGCGATCTCCTTCACCTTGTCGTCGAACTGCCGGATGTTGCCCGGGTTCACCCGCACCGCCGCACAGCCCGCGTCGATCGCCGCGAACACGTACTTCGGCTGGAAGTGGATGTCCGCGATCACCGGGATCTGCGACTTCCTCGCGATGGTGGCGAGGGCGTCGGCGTCGTCCTGCGAGGGACAGGCCACACGGACGATCTGGCAGCCGGACGCCGTCAGTTCGGCGATCTGCTGCAGCGTCGCGTTGACGTCGGCGGTGAGCGTGGTCGTCATGGACTGGACCGAGACGGGGGCGTCGCCGCCCACCGCCACCGGCCCGACCTGGATGCGCCGCGAACGGCGGCGCTCCGCGAGTGGCCGGGCCGGCACGGAGGGCAGGCCGAGCGAGACGGGCTCGACAGCTGTCATCGCGACGTCACTTCCCGCGGTTGCCGGTGACGGTCTCCCGGGTCGCCCTGATGGACTCCTTGAGGGAGGTCATCGTGGCCAGGACGGCGGTCGGCTCGTAGCCGCAGTGCGCCATGCAGTTGGCGCAGCGCGGGTCCTTGCCGCGGCCGTACTTGCTCCAGTCGGTCTCCTCGACGAGCTCCTTGTACGTGGTCACGTAACCGTCGCTCATCAGGTAGCAGGGGCGCTGCCAGCCGAACAGGGAGTAGTTGGGAATCGCCCAGGCGGTGCACGGGAAGTCGACCTTGCCCTCGAGGAAGTCCAGGAAGAGAGGGCTGTGGTTGAGCCTCCACTTCTTCCTGTTCCCGCCCGAGAAGGCCTTCTTGAACAGTTCGCGGGTCTGCTCCACGCCCAGGAAGTGCTCCTGGTCGGGAGCCTTCTCATAGGCGTAGGCCGGCGAGATCATCATCTCGTCGACCTGCAGGTCGTCATTGAGGAAGTTGAGGACCTCGATGATGGTCTGCGGGGTGTCGGTGTTGAAGAAGGTCGAATTGGTGGTGACCCGGAAACCGCGCCGCTTGGCCTCCTTGATCGCCTCCACCGCCTCGTCGAAGACGCCTTCCTTGGCGACCGACTCATCGTGCCGCTCGCGCAGTCCGTCGATGTGCACGGCGAACGCGAAGTAGGGCGAGGGCGTGAAGTTCTCCAGCTTCTTGCGCAGCAGCATGGCGTTGGTGCAGAGGAAGACGTACTTCTTCTTCGCCACCAGCTGCCGCACGATCTCGTCGATCTGCGGGTGCATCAGCGGTTCGCCGCCGGCGATCGACACCATCGGCGCGCCCGATTCCAGGACGGCGCCCACGGCTTGTGCCACCGGCATGCGCTGCTTCAGCACACCCGCCGGGTGCTGGATCTTCCCGCAGCCCTCGCATTTCAGGTTGCAGGCGAAGAGCGGCTCCAGCTCGACGATGAGCGGGAACTTCTCACGCCTGCGGAGCATTTTCTGTTCGAAGAGATAGGTGCCGACCCTGATGGACTGTCGAAGCGGCATGGCCATCTAGCTCACCTCCAGGGGAGCGCGGTAGAGCGGTGCCAATCGAGAAAGGTTGGAAGAAGGTCCCTCAGCACGCGGAAAGCGGTGATCCCCGTGCGAAGCGTGCCGACCCGCACGAGCTCGAACTCGGGCGTGTCGACGACCACGCGGGCCGCGGCGACCGGGCGTGGACCCCGGGCGAGCGCGGCCCGCATCATCGCCGCCGACTCCATGTCGACGGCGACGGCACCGGTGGCCCGGAGCGCGGCCCGCTCCGGGCCCCGTACGACGTGGTCCGACTCCGCGAGCCGGCCGACGTGCACGGTGTGTCCCGCCGCCTTGAGGGCGGCGGCGAGTGATTCCCCGTCGGGCGGCTCGTCGGCGACGACGACGTCGCCCGGCCGCATCCCGGGGGCCAGACCGGCGCAGAAGCCGGTGGTGAGGACCGCCGCACCGTCCAGGGCGGGGTCGCGCAGCGCGGCGGTGACGGCGCGTTCCGCGGCCTGCGGCCCCATGCCCGTGCGCACGAAGGCGACCGGGCCGGACGCGTGGCTGCGGTCGCCGCCGCGGAGGGCGAACCGTTCCACCCGCAGCGCGCAGACGACGACCAGAGGTGGGCCGGACGGCCCCATCAGGCCCCCTTCCGTAGCCCGCCGAACGGCTCGCCGCGCACATAGCGCCCGAGCGCGGTGAGCGGGAAGACCATCCGGTAGAGGTGGTAGTTGATGGAGAAGTCCCTGGGGAAGCCGGTGCCGGTGAAGTACGGCTCGTCCCACGACCCGTCCTCGTTCTGGGTCTCGGCAAGCCAGCGCACCCCGCGCCGTACCGCCTCCCCCTCGCGTTCGCCGGCCGCCAGCAGGGCCAGCAGCGCCCAGGCCGTCTGGGATGCGGTGGACTCGCCGCGCCCGACCCACTCGGCGGAGGAGTACGAGCGCAGGTCCTCGCCCCAGCCCCCGTCCTCGTTCTGCACGGACTCCAGCCAGCGCACCGCCCGCCGGATCGCGGGGTGGGACGCCGGGAGGCCGGCCGCCACGAGGGCCGGGACCACCGACCCGGTGCCGTAGATGTAGTTGACGCCCCAGCGGCCGAACCAGGCGCCGCTGCGCTCCTGCTCGGCGAGCAGCCAGTCGATCCCGCGCCGGGTGTACGGGGCGTGCTCCAGGCCGAGGGCGGCCAGCATCTCGACCACATGGGCCGTGACGTCGGCCGACGGCGGGTCGATGACCTCGCCGAAGTCGCAGAAGGGCAGCCGGTTGGGGAAGGCGCTGGTGTTGTCGGCGTCGAAGGCGCCCCAGGCGCCGTTCTTCGACTGCATCCCGACGTTCCACCGCACCCCCCGGTCGACCGAGGCCTTCACCCGCTCCGGCTCCGGGTGGTCGACCCTGATCAGGGCGAGGACGACCTCCGCGGTGTCGTCGATGTCGGGGTAGGTGTCGTTCTGGAACTCGAACGCCCAGCCGCCCGAGGGCAGCCCCGGTCGTTGCACGGCCCAGTCCCCGGACTTGGTGATCTGCTCCCCCAGCATCCAGTCCACCGCCTTGACCAGCGCCGGGTCGTCGGCGGGCACACCGGCGTCGGCCAGCGCGATGGTGGCGAGGCAGGTGTCCCAGACCGGGGACTGGCACGCCTCGATCATCCGCGTGTCCTTGTCCGGCCAGACGGCGAACGCGTCGAGCGCCTTGAGTCCGGCGCGCAGCACGGGGTGGTCGAGGTCGTAGCCGAGCAGGTGCAGCGCGATGACGGAGTACACCGCGGGCGGCTGGATGCCGCCGAAGCAGCCGTCGTTCTCCTGCCGTTCGATGATCCAGCGGGCCGCCGAGCGCATCGCGGCCCGCCGCAGCGGACGGACGCTGACCTTGCGGTAGGCGTGCAGGGCCCGGTCGAGCCGCTGGAAGAACCCGTCCCAGCTGGACAACGGCGCCCGCGGGACCGGCGGGTTGGGCCGCTGGGGGTCGGTGTGCAGCTCGTCGAGGACGAAGGGGGCGGGCCGTACCGGCCGGTGGGCGGCGACGATGGTCAGCGGCACGATGGTCTGCCGGGCCCAGCTGGCGAAGGAGTAGATGTTGAGCGGGACCCACTTGGGCAGGTAGATGAGCTCGGGCGGCAGCTCGGGGAGGTCGTCCCAGCGCCACCAGCCGAACAGCGCGAGCCAGATCCGGGTGAAGACCCGCGACCGCGCGATGCCGCCCCGCTCACGGACGAAGGCCGACGCGGCGGCCATCCACGGCTCGTCCGGGGCGTCACCGGCGAGCCGCAGCGCGACATAGGCCTCGACGGTGGCCGACAGGTCGCCGGGCCCGCCGTGGAAGGTGGACCAGGCGCCGTCCTCGCGCTGCTGGGACCTGATCCAGCGGCCGGCGGCTTCGGTGACCGTCTCGTCCTGGATGCCGAGGAACTGACGGAGCAGCAGGTCCTCGGCATCCATCGTGACGTTGGTCTCGAGGTCGCCTTTCCACCAGCCGTCGGGATGCTGACGGGCCAGCAGGTGGCCGGTGGCCCGGCGCGCGGCCTCGGCCGCGAGCTCCTCGGTCCGGCCGGTGAGGCCGCCGGTCCCGGGACCTGACGCCGGTTCCGGGATCGCGCCCGAGGTCTTCGTTCTGGCCGAGGGTGTCCCGCGGGCCGCCTCGCCCCCGGGACCGCCGTCGGTCGTCGCTGTCATGGCTTCCCCTTTGCACAGTCGTTCCGTCTGCGGTGTTGGGGCTGCCGTCGGCCGTCACGCGCGCCCGGCCGGCGACGTACTGCGCTCCAGTTGTGTCTCTACTTCTCGCGAACCACCACGAAATCCGCCAGGCCCACGAGCTTACGGCGAACTTCTCCCGGCATGTCCATTTTGTCGAGTGCGGCGATCGCGGTGGCGTACTGCCGGCGGGCCTCCCGGGACGTCCACTCCCGGCCGCCGGCCTCTTCGATCAACGCCGCGCGTGTGGCGAACTCTTCCTCGTCGAAGGACTCGATGTCGTTGCCCTCCGACGAATCCGCGGCCTTCGCGTCCGCGGCCAGGAGTTCGGCGAGGCGCTGGGAGGCGGAACCGCCCGCGGCCAGTGCGGCGACCACCGGCAGGGACTTCTTGCGCTGGCGCAGGTCGCTCCAGGTCTGCTTGCCGGTGGCGGCCGGGTCGCCCCAGATGCCCAGCAGGTCGTCGATGGCCTGGAACGACAGACCGAGGTGGTAGCCGTACTCCTCCAGCGCGTCGGCGTCGGCCTCGGAGGCGCCGCCGAGCACCGCGCCGATGGAGCAGGCGCAGGCCAGGAGGGCGCCGGTCTTGTTGCCCTCCATCTCCAGGCACTCCTCGACGGTGACCCGCTCGCGGTGCTCGAAGGAGATGTCCTGGGCCTGGCCGTCGATCAGCTTGCGGGTGGCGGTGGTGATCCGGCGGGTGGCCCGGCCGGCCTCGACGGTGCCCTGCTCCAGCAGGATCTCGTTGGCGAGGGCGAAGAGCGCGTCGCCGACCAGGATGGCCTGTGCGGGGCCGTGCACCTTCCACACGGTGTCGCGGTGGCGGCGCTGCTCGTCACCGTCCATCAGGTCGTCGTGCAGCAGGGAGAAGTTGTGCACCAGTTCCACGGCGACCGCCCCGGGGACGCCCACCTCGGGGGCGGCGCCCGCCGCCTCGGCGGACAGCAGGGCGAGTGCGGGACGGACGGCCTTGCCGCTGTCGCCGTGGGACGGGTTGCCCGCGGCGTCGATCCATCCGAAGTGGTACGCGGCGACGGTGTCCATCGGGGGTGCGAGGCGGTCCACGGCGGCGCGCAGCACCGGCGTGGACAGCTCGCGGCCGCGCTCCAGGAGCGCGGTCACGGTCGCTCTGTCGACGCCCGCGGTCATCTGCTCGTTGCCAGCGGTCACATTCTCTCCTCTGATTGCACTGGTCATGCTCATACCGGCTCCAGGCCTTCGATTGCGAAGGTACGTGGGTCGAAGGGATGGCGGAGTGCGGTCAAAGCTGCTCGGGAGGCTTGCAAACCGCTGCGGACCGCGCTTTCCATCGTCGCGGGCCAGCCGGTGGCGGTCCAGGCGCCGGCGAGCCAGACGCCGTCCGCCCGGGTCCGCGGACCCGGGCGGAGGGCGCCGACACCGGGGAGGGGCGCGAAGGTCGCGGTTCGCTCCCTGGTGACGAAGAAGTCCAGTACGGCCGCCTCGCGCGCGGCCGGGAGCAGCCGCTCCAGCTCGGGCAGGTAGCGCTTTCGCAGCTCGGCCACCGGGAGGTCGATCTCCTCCTGGGCCGCCGACTGGGACAGGGCGACGTACTGGCCGCCGCCGGTCAGGCCGGAGTGCCCCGTGCGGTCGAAGACCCACTGCACGGGGCTGCCGAGGGCGGCGAAGAACGGCTGCCGCATGACCTGGCGGTCGTACACGACGTGCACGTTGAGGATCGGCGCGGTGCCGATGCGCAGCAGCGCGTCCTGGTCGGCCAGGGCGCCCGCGGGGAGCAGCCCGTGGGCCTCCTGCTGCGGCACGGCCAGGACGACGGCGTCCGCCGTGAAGCGCTCGGCGCGTCCCGGTCCGGTCTCGGCCTCGACCTCCCAGACCGGTCCGCCCCCGCCGGGGCCGCCGTCGCGCGACCGTACCGGCTCGGACGCGTCCGTGCGGGTGAGGGAGGTGGCGCGGGCGCGCAGCAGGGTGCGCACCCCTGCCTTGTCCAGGGCGGTGCGGGCGCGGTCGTCGTGCAGCTCGCCGAGCGGCCGGGCGGCCCAGCCGATGTCCGCGGCGCCCGGGGCGGAGAGCAGCCCGGTCTTGAAGACCTTGGCGGCCAGGCCCAGTGACGCATCGTCGGCCGTGGCGTTGAGCGTCGCCACGCCGACCAGGTCCCACAGCGCCTCGACGGTGCGGGCCGACTGGCCGTGCTCGCGCAGCCAGGTGCCGAAGTCCACGTCGTCCAGCGCCGGGTCGGCGGGGTCGAGCGAGCGCAGCGCGAGCGCAGCGCGCCCGACGGACGCCCGCTCGGCCAGGGACAGATGCGGGTACGTGGCCAGACTCGCGGCCAGATGCAGCGGCACGGGCAGCCCCGCGCGGCGCAGCCGGCCGAGCCGGGGCCGCGGGGCCGCCACGTCGAGCACGGGTACGTCGAGCCGGTCCTGGAGGGTGACGAGGTCGGCCGCGTCGATGCGCTCCAGGAACCGCAGGTAGGCGACGCAGCAGCGCAGGAAGACGTGCTGTCCGTTGTCGACGGTCAGGTCGCCGCGCTGGAAGGAGAAGGCGAGCCCGCCCAGCCGGGGCCGGGCCTCGAGCAGGGTGACGCGCAGTCCGGCGTCGGCCAGTGCCAGTGCCGCCGTCGTCCCCGCGAGCCCGCCGCCGATCACGACGGCCGTGCGCTCAGCCATGCGCCCTCCCCCGGGTGCCGCCGCGCGTGGCACGGCGCACCATTGCCGACAGTGACGCCGCCGGCACGGCGGCGGTTGCCTCACGGCGGCGGAAAACAGCTGTTTTCCATGACGCTGCCGCTCCCGTGCCGGTTGCGGCGCTTTTGCCGGTGCGGGTGAGGAGGCCCGCGGCCGGTGGGCCGGGTGTCACACGCGCCTCCTGGCGGCACGTCGGGCGTCGAGACCGGCGAGGCCGCGCGCCGCGACGTATGCCTTCTGGTGAACCGGCAGCGAGACCCTGCCGCGCAGGACGGCCTCGGGATCGGCGGCGATGCGTTCCAGGAGGCGGCGGTAGATGCCGGCCATGGCCGAGACGCAGGCGCCGCTGCGGCGGTCCAGCACGGGCAGCAGCCGGTACCCCTCGGCGAACAGGGCGCGGGCCCTCTTCACCTCGTACTCGATCAGGCCCGCGAAGTCGGAACCGGGCGGCGGGGTGTCGGTGAGGAACCCGGCGGAACAGCCGAACTTCGCGAGGTCGTCCGCGGGCAGGTAGGTGCGCCCGTTGGCGGCGTCCTCGCGCAGGTCCCGCAGGATGTTGGTGAGTTGCAGGGCCAGGCCCAGGGTGTCCGCGTACTCCGCCGCGTGCTCCCGGCCCGGTGCGCCGGGCACCGCGCCGAAGACGCCGAGCGAGAGCCTGCCGATGGCGCCTGCGACGCAGCGGCAGTACGACGCGAGGTCCTCCCACGTCTCGTAGGTGTCACCGCGCAGGTCCATCTGGACGCCGTCGATCAGCTCCTCCAGCCCGGCGAGCGGGATCGGGAAGCGGCGGGCGGCGTCGGCGAGCGCGACGGCCACCGGGTCGGTGTCGTCCTCGGTGACCGCGCCCTCCAGGACCCGGGTGAGCAGGTCCCGGGTGCCGTCGAGCCGCCGCTGCTTCTCCGGGAGGGCGAGGTCGCCGTCGCCGATGTCGTCCACCCGCCGGGAGAAGGCGTAGAGGGCGGACATCGCCTGGCGCTTGGGGGTGGGCAGCAGCCGGATGCCGTAGGCGAAGTTCCGGGCCTCGTGGCCCGTGACGACCTCGCAGTAGCGGTAGGCCGCGAGCACGGGTCCGGACATGCGATCGGAGCCGTTCACAGTCCGGCTCACCCCTCTCTTCGCAATGTCGACCCCACCTCGCGCAGCAGGCTCAACCTGCCCGCCTTCGGCGGCCCGGGCAGCACGTCGTACCCCGCGTCCGCGATCGCCCGCAGGGCGGCGCGGCCTCCTCCGGCGAACCCGGCAAGCAACAGCCTGAGCCTGCCGTGGACGCTACCCACCAACGGGGTGCCTTCATTCAGGAGGTCTCGGGCGCGTTCCGCTTCGTACGCAACCAGTGCGCGCACCTGTGCGCCCGCGGTCGCGGCGGTGAGATCGGTTTCGGTGACGCCGAAGCGCTTCATGTCCTCGGCGGGCAGGTAGATGCGGTCGCGGCCGAGGTCCTCGGCCACGTCCTGCAGGTGTTCGATGATCTGCAGCGCGGTGCAGATCGCGTCCGAGCGGCGGATCCGCTCGGGCGTGGCGGTGCCGGTGATGCCGAGCACGAGCCGGCCGACCGGGTTCGCCGACAGCTCGCAGTAGGCGAGGAGGTCCTCGTAGGTGGCGTAGCGGCGGACGACCTGGTCCTGGCGGTTGGCCTCGACCAGTCCGAGGAAGGGGGCCGGCGTCAGGCCGTGCCGCCGGACGGTGGGCCGCAGGGCGCGCAGCAGCGGGTGGCGGACGTCGGCGGGGCCGTCGCCGAAGACCCGGCGCAGGTCCGCCTCGAAGGCGTCGAGCATGGCGAGGCGGTCATCGGCCGCCTCGGCGGGCAGCCCCAGCCGCACGGCGTCCGTGCGACCGCCGTCGGCCAGGTCCCCGTCGCCGATGTCGTCGACGAGCCGGGCGAAGCCGTAGACGGCCATCAGGTCGGCGCGCCAGGAACGGGGTACGAAGAAGGGCGCGACGGGGAAGTTCTCGCGGGCCGCCTTGTCGAGGACGGCACGTGAATGGGGGTCCGGCACCGTGATCGCCCGAGCCTCGGGCTTCAATCCGGTCACCGTGGACATCCCGGCGTGCGGGCGGTGGGCGTTTTCTCCCAAGGGGTCCACAGAGCCATTTCCGTCACATCCCCCGTTCTACACCGATAGCCCATTACACCCAATTTCGGACACGCCGCTCCTATAATTCCTGCTCCGGGCTGTCCTCGCACTCGACCGACTCTCCGGACGTATCGCCCGAGATCCGGCGATTGAGTACCGCTACAGCTTACGGCGCAGACCCGCTCCGGCGTGCGCCGGGGGGCGGACCTATGTCGATCCGAAAGCAGGAACGCACAAACCTCGGGTTCGCGTGCCCGGTGTCTCGCAAAATCCCGGGAAAATCATCGGCCCCATTCGCCCCGCGAACCGCGCGCCGCGGATGCGCCGGGCGCGCGCCCACTCACTTGGCGTACCCGTACCGGGTCCGGACGGCGTCCCGCGGGGCGGGTACCGCGGCCGGGGCGGGAGCGCGCCCGAACGGCGCGCGCGGGTGGGAGAGTTCGCCGGACCACCGGGTCCGGGCGCACACCGGTGCGCCCGCGGCTCGCTCGTCAGGCCAGGCATGCGCCGGCCCGCGCACCCGGTCGGGAGCGCGGGCCGGTCTGCCGGATCACTTGGCGGCGAACTCCTCGTACGCCTTCAGTACGACATCCGTCGGGCCGTCCATGCGCAGCTCGCCCTTCTCCAGCCAGAGCACGCGGTCACAGGTGTCGCGGATCGACTTGTTGTTGTGGCTGACCAGGAAGACGGTGCCGGCCTCCTTGCGCAGCTCGCGGATCCGCGCCTCCGAGCGCTTCTGGAAGGAGCGGTCGCCGGTCGCGAGCGCCTCGTCGATCATCAGGACGTCGTGGCTCTTGGCCGCGGCGATCGAGAAGCGCAGACGGGCCGCCATGCCGGAGGAGTANGTCCGCATCGGGAGCGAGATGAAGTCGCCCTTCTCGTTGATCCCGGAGAACTCCACGATCTGCTCGTAGCGCTCCCGCACCTCGTCCTGCGACATGCCCATGGCGAGACCGCCGAGGATGACGTTGCGTTCGCCGGTCAGGTCGTTCATCAGGGCGGCGTTCACGCCGAGCAGCGAGGGCTGGCCCTCGGTGTACACCTTGCCGCTCTCCGCGGGCAGCAGGCCGGCGATGGCGCGCAGCATGGTGGACTTGCCCGAGCCGTTGGAGCCGATCAGGCCGATCGCCTCGCCGCGGTAGGCGGTGAAGCTGACGCCGCGCACGGCGTGCACCTTGCGGACGTTCGGGTTGCCGCCCTTGCCGGTGACCAGCCGGGACAGGGCGCCGACGGCGCTGCCCCTGCCCGAACCGGCGCCGTGCACCCGGTACACGATGTGCAGGTCGTCCACGATCACGGTGGGGACGCGCTCGCCGCCCGGGGCGGTGTCGATGTGCTCAGCCACGGCCGTACCTCTCCTCGGCCTTCCAGAAGTAGACGAAGCCCCCGATACCCATGACCACGGCCCAGCCCAGCGCCAGCGCCCACACGTGGGGCGGCAGCTGCTCGGAGGTGAAGCTCTCGATCAGTGCGAAGCGCATCAGGTCGATGTAGACCGCCGCCGGGTTGACATCCAGCGCGATCTTGACCACGGTCGGCGCGCTCGCCGCGAAGTGGCTGATGCTGTACATGACACCGGAGGCGTACATCCAGGTGCGCAGGATGAACGGCATGAGCTGCGCGAGGTCGGTCATCTTGCTGCCGAGCCGCGCCATCACCAGCGCCAGGCCCGCGTTGAAGACGCACTGCAGGAGGAGCGCGGGCGCCACGAGCAGCCAGGACGGGCCCGGCACCTCACCGGTCATCAGCACGATCGCCAGCAGCACGAACATCGACATCAGCAGCTGCTGCAGCTGCACCAGGGTGAAGGCGATCGGCAGGCTGGCCCGCGGGAAGTGCAGCGCGCGGATCAGCCCGAGGTTCCCCGAGACCGCGCGCACGCCCGCGAGCACCGAGGACTGGGTGAAGGTGAAGATGAAGACGCCGGTGACCAGGAACGCGATGAAGTTGTCCACGCCGCGGTCGGTGCCCAGCAGCAGGCCGAAGATGAAGTAGTAGACGGCCGCGTTGAGCAGCGGGGTCAGCACCTGCCACAGCTGACCCAGCCGGGCCTGGGTGTACTGCGCCGACACGCGGGCCCGGGCGAACGCCGAGATGAAGTGGCGGCGGCTCCACAGCTGCCGTACGTACTCGGCGAGGCCCGGCCGGGCGCCGCTGACGGACAGGCCGTACTTGTCCGCCAGCTGGGACGCCGTGAGGCCACCGCCCGCCGGGGGCACGGGCCCCACGGCGACCGCACCGTCGTGCGTTGTCTCGCTCACAGTTGACACTTTCGTCCTCTTGGCGCGCCACGGGCCCTGCCCGTCGCGCGGGGTCACTCTCGTCCGAGCTTGTCAGATGATCGGGGGTCGTCCCAGTCGGGTCAGGCGCCACACGGTCCGCCAGCGCATGGGCCGGCGCGGACCGCTCGGGGCCGTCCAGCCCTCCTTGAAACCGCCGAACCAGGCCCTCAGCGCGGGACCCGAGGGTCTGCGCAGCAGGGTCAGCAGCATCCACACGCCGAGGTAGACGGGGACCAGGGTCCACGGCAGGTTGCGGCGGGCCAGCCACACCCGGTTGCGGGCCACCATGCGGTGGTAGACCGCGTGCCGGCTCGGGGCGGTCAGCGGGTGGAGGAGCACCATGTCGGCGCGGTAGTCGATCATCCAGCCCGCGTCGAGGGCCCGCCAGGCGAGGTCGGTCTCCTCGTGGGCGTAGAAGAACTCGCCGGGCAGGCCGCCGACCTCCCGGAAGACCTCCGTGCGCACCGCGTTGGCGCCGCCGAGGAAGGTGGTGACGCGTGAGGAGCGCATGGGGTCGGAGGCCCGCAGCCGGGGGACGTGGCGGCGCTGGGTGCTCCCGGACTCCGGGTCGGCGATCCGGAAGCTGACGATGCCGAGCGCGGGGTCCGCGGCGAAGGCCTCCCGGACCAGCTCCCCGGTGTCCTCGTTCGGCAGCAGCCCGTCGTCGTCCAGGAACAGCAGCACGTCGACCTCGCGGCCCCCGGGGCCGAAGGCCTCGATGCCGACGTTGCGGCCGCCGGGGATGCCCAGGTTCTCGGGCAGCTCGACGGTCCGCACGCCGGCGGGCAGCTCGGGCAGCGGCGACCCGTTGCCGACCACGGCGATCTCGATCGCCGGGCCGCGCTGCTTGGCGACCGAGTCCAGCAGGTCGCGCAGCTCCTCGGGGCGGTTGCCCATGGTGATGATCACCGCACCGAGGCGGATCGTTCCCGCCGACGTCCCCACGGCGCTCACCTCAGCCTGCTCGACGCGAGGATCGACACCAGGTGCAGCAGCGTCTGCAGCACGGCGATGGCGGCCAGGAGGCACACGACGATGCGGGTGAAGAGCAGGTCGCCGTGGACGAAGTCCGCGACGCCGGCGGCGAGGATCAGCAGCGAGGCCTCGACACCTCCCACCAGCCGGTGGAACTTCAGCGCGGCGGCGGCCTTGCGGGCCAGCGCCAGACCGGAGGACCGGGGCACGGAGGCCTCGTCCTGGACGGCGGGCAGGCCGCTGCGGGAGCGGGCCACGTCCACCAGGTCCGTCTCGGCCTTGATCAGGATCGCGCCGAGCGCGGCCAGCGTCCCGAGGAACGCCCAGCCCCACTGGGTGGTGGCGCCGTCGCGGTGGAAGAGGTCCGCCGCGCGCAGCCCGAAGCCGACCAGCAGCGCCGCCTCGGACAGGTAGTGCCCCACCCGGTCGAGGTAGACGCCGGTGATCGAGGTCTGCTTGCGCCAGCGGGCGACCTCGCCGTCGACGCAGTCCAGCAGCAGGTACAGCTGGATCAGCAGCGCGCCCGCCACGGCTCCGGCCAGGCCGGGCACCAGCAGCGCCGCGCCGGCCGCGATGCCCGCGACGATCATGAGGTACGTGAGCTGGTTGGGGGTCACCCGGCTGTTGACGAGGTGCCGGGTCCAGCGCAGCGAGATCTCCCGCATGTAGATGCGCCCGGCCCAGTGCTCACCGCTGCGGCGGTCCTTCAGCCCGGAGGGGTGAACGACCGGCCGCAGCTCAGCTACCGATGGTTTTGGCATAGTCGGCGTATGCGTCCCTGATCTGGTCGGTGGAGAGCTGCAGGTGCTCCAGGATCGTGTAGCGCCCGGGGCGGGTCTGCGGAGCGTATTCGACGGCCGTGACGAACTCGGCCTCCGTGAAGCCGATTTCACCCGGTGTGGTGGGCAGCCCGTGGCGGTGCAGGACCTCCGCGAAGAGACCGGCATCCTCCTCGGCGCCGCGCAGGAACATCGCGAAGGCGGCGGCGATGCCGACCTGCTCGCCGTGGGCGGCGGCCCGCTTGGGGTACAGCAGGTCGATCGCGTGGCTGATCTCGTGGCACGCCCCGGATGCGGGGCGGCTGTCGCCGCTGATCGACATCGCGATGCCGGTGAGCACCAGCGCCTCGGACAGCACGGTCAGGAACTCGTCCTCCCCCGTGCCGCCGGGGTGCCGGAGCACCGACTCGCCGGCGGTGCGCGCCATGGCGGCCGCCAGTCCGTCGATCGGCTCCCCGGTCTCGCGGTGGGACAGCTCCCAGTCGGCGATCGCCGAGATGTTGGACAGGGCGTCGCCGATGCCGGAGCGCACGTAGCGGACCGGGGCCTCGCGGATCACGTCGAGGTCGATGACGAGCCCGATCGGGGTCGGCACGCCGTAGGAGCCGCGGCCGTTGTCGTTGTCCAGGGTGGACACCGGCGAGCAGATGCCGTCGTGCGACAGGTTCGTCGCCACCGCCACCAGCGGCAGGCCGACGCGCGCGGCGGCGTACTTGGCGGCGTCGATGATCTTGCCGCCGCCGAGCCCGACCACCGCGTCGTAGCGGCTGCCGCGCATGGCGTCGGCGAGCTTCACGGCACCGTCGATGGTGCCGCCGGCCACCTCGTACCAGTCCGCGCCCGGCAGCGCCGGGGCGAGCCGCTCGCGCAGCACGGCCCCGGAGCCGCCGCTTATCGCGATGGCGAGCCTGCCGGAGCTGGAGATGCGCTGGTCGGCGAGCACGCTCGCCAGGTCGTCCAGGGCTCCGGCACGGATGTCGACGACGACCGGCGAGGGGATGAGCCTCGTCAGTACCGGCACGCGATCTCCCGGGCCCGGTTCAGGTCGTCGTGGTTGTCGATCTCGACCCAGGAGACCTCGCCGATGGGGGCGACGTCGACCTGGAAGCCGCGGTTGACCAGCTCCTGGTAGCCGTCCTCGTAGTACAGCTGCGGGTCGCGCTCGAAGGTCGTCCTCAGCGCGTCGGCCAGGTCGGCGCCGGCCTCGGCCTCGATGAGGGTGACGCCGATGTACTCACCGGTGGCGGACGCCGGGTCCATCAGCTTGGTGATCCGCTGGACGCCCTTGCCGTCCGCGGTGATGACCTTCATCTCCTCGTCGGCGAGCTGCTTGACCGTGTCGAGGGCGAGGATGATGCGCTGCCCGTCGCCGCGGGCGGCGAGCAGGGTCTTCTCCACGGAGACCGGGTGCACGGTGTCGCCGTTGGCGAGGATGACGCCTTCCTTGATGACGTCACGGGCACACCACAGGGAGTAGGCGTTGTTCCACTCCTCGGCCTTGTCGTTCTCGACGAGGTGGAGCTTGAGCCCGTACTTGGCCTCCAGCGCGGCCTGCCGCTCGTAGACGGCCTCCTTGCGGTAGCCGACGACGATGGCGGCCTCGGTCAGGCCGACCTCCGCGAAGTTGCCCAGGGTGAGGTCCAGGACGGTGGTGGTCCCCTCACCCGCCGGGTCCACCGGCACCAGGGCCTTCGGCAGGGTGTCGGTGTAGGGGCGCAGTCGCCGTCCGGCGCCGGCCGCCAGCACGAGGCCGATCATGCAGGTCCTCCAGTTTCGTCGTGTACAGCGGGTGCTTGCGAGGACACCCAGAAGCCGATGCTCTCGGTGAGCACCACCACCGCCAGCGCGACGGCGAGAACCGTCAGCGCGACCGTGAAACCCGTGTTGTGCGCCAGGGCCGCGGCCGCCGCGGTGACCAGCAGTGCCCGGCCTTCGTGACCGCCGGTCGCGCGGACCAGACGCCTCGGGGGCGCCCCGGTCCCGCCGCGGATGCGGTACACCGTGTCGTAGTGATGGTAGGCGACCGCGGCCACCAGCCCGAAAGCCGCGGGCAAGGCTCCGTTCACGTCGGAGACCGCCGCGAGCACCAGGATGGTGGTGTATTCGGCCGCGCGGAAGACCGGCGGCACGATCCAGTCGAGGGCTCCCCTGAGCGGCCGCGAGACGGCGAGCGCCGACGTCACGGCGTAGCAGCAGGCGGCGGCCACCGGCCACGCGCTGCCGGCCGGGGCCAGCAGGGACGTGGCGATCATCACTGCCGCGCCCAGCAGCGCGGCCGCGGGGACGCCGCGGCCCCGGAAGAGCCGGGTCAGGCCCTCGGCGAGCGGCCCGGTGTCGGCGAGGTCGGCCAGCGCCCGGGCGGCGGCGGCGCCCGAGGGCGTCCTGCGACGCGCGGAGCGCAGCACGCGGCCCACCGTGGTGTAGCAGGCCGCGAGCCCCGAGGCGACGATGAGCACGGCGAGGGTGATGCGCGGCGTGGTCACCGCCGTGAGCACCGCGATCAGCGCCCAGCGCTCGCCGATGGGCAGCACGATCATGCGGCGCAGCCACACCGTCCAGCCGACGCGGTCGAGCTTGCGGGAGAGCACCGCGGCGCCGGCCCGCGCGTCGTGGTCGGTCTCGGCGAAGGCGAAGTCCACGACATGGCGGCAGGTCTGCAGCACCATGGCGCCGAGCGCCAGCGCCCAGACGTCGTCCCCGCCGCGGGCCGCGCCGAGGGCGAGGCCCGCGTAGTAGGCGTATTCCTTGGCGCGGTCGAAGGTGGCGTCCAGCCATGCGCCGAGCGTGGAGTACTGCAGCGAGTAACGGGCCAGCTGGCCGTCGGTGCAGTCCAGGACGAAGGAGGTCAGCAGCAGCGCGCCCGCGGCGACGAAGCCCGGCCGGGTCCCGGTGGCCGCGCAGCCGGCCGCGATCAGGGCCACCAGCAGCGAGGCGGTGGTCACCTGGTTCGGGGTGAGTCCGCGGCGGGCGCACCAGCGCGCGATGTAGCGGGAGTAGGGGCTGATGAAGAAGGTGGTGAAGAAGCCGTCGCGGGACTTCACCGCGCTGCGCAGCCGCACCGCCTCGTCGTCGACGGCGGCGACGGCCGCCGCCGCGGCGGCGCGACCCGGGGCGTCGGCCGGGACGGTCGCGACGAGGACACCGAGCTCGGGACGGTGGACGGATACGCCGTCCTTCTCCATGCGCCCCGCGAGCCGGTCGGCGTAGGTCTCGCCCTCGCCCTCCTCGCCGGTCTCGGCGACGGCCCGCACCAGGGCGGCGCGGGCGGCGGGGCGCACCGAGACGGCGCCGGGCAGGGCGGAGGCGTCGAACCGCGGGTCGGTCAGCCCGAGGCGCAGTGCGTGCGCGTGCCCGACGAAGCGAGGGTCGACCACGGCGACGCGCTCGGTCGCGGGGACGCCCTGCAGGTACGTGGCGAGCGAGGCGGCGTCCTCCGCGGTGACGACCTCGAAGCCGAGGTTCCGCAGGTCGCCCTCGATCGGCGACATCGCGGCCGGCGCACCGGCGAGGATGGCGGTCGACAGAAGGACTCATCTCCCTGGACTTGCGAGTGTGCTCGGCGCCATCGGGGACGCCGCCGCACGGGGTGCGACGCGCCGCGCGGGGTGGTGTCGGCAGAGGGTATCGGATTCCCGGAAGGCTCCGTTCACCGGCCGTTTCCCCGGCGATGGGCCGCTGGGCGTGATCATCATGGTGGATCACGCGCGCATCGACAAAGCCCGGTACACCGCGTAGACCGGGGGTCACGGTGAGTGCCGGGAGGCCCGCTCCGGAAGGGGTGCCGGACGGTCGTCGAACCGCCCGGGGGCTCGTGGGGTGGGATCGGGACGTCGTCCGGTGGAACGCGGTGTGCCGCGTCCGGCCGTCGGCCACGACCACGACCACGACCGCGACCGCGACCTGGCGCGGGCCTTCGGTGACCCGGTTCCCGTCCGGTGCCCGTCCCTGTTCCGGGGCCCGGTGTTCCGCGAGCCGACGGCCTGACGGGCGGCATGTCCTCGCCCGTCCGCCTTCCCGCACCGAGCCATTAGGGTGGCGCCATGACTTGGTTGATCACCGGCGGGGCCGGCTTCATCGGATCTCACGTGGTGCGGGCCATGAGCCGCGCGGGAGAGCGCGTGGTCGTGCTCGACGACGGCTCGTCCGGCGTCGCTGCCAGGGTGCCCGCGGACGTCCCGGTGGTGACCGGTTCCGTCCTGGACCGCGCCGTGCTGGACCGCGCGATCGCCGAGCAGGGCGTGACGGGTGTGGTGCACCTGGCCGCCAGGAAGCAGGTCGGCGAGTCGGTGGAGCAGCCGCTGCGCTACTACCGGGAGAACCTGGGCGGCCTCGGGACGCTGCTGGAGGCGGTGGCGGACGCCGGCGTCGGCCGTTTCGTCTTCTCCTCCTCCGCCGCCGTGTACGGCCTGCCCGACGTGCCGCTGGTGACCGAGTCCACTCCGTGCCTGCCGCTGAGCCCGTACGGCGAGACCAAGCTGGCCGGCGAGTGGCTGGTCCGCGCGGCCGGGCGGGCGCACGGGATCTCCACCGCCTGCCTGCGCTACTTCAACGTCGCGGGGGCGGCCGAGCCCCGGCTCGCCGACACCGGGGTGTTCAACATCGTCCCGATGGTCTTCGACAAGCTGACCAGGGGCGAGGCCCCGCAGATCTTCGGGGACGACTACCCGACCCCCGACGGCACGTGCGTGCGCGACTACATCCACGTCGAGGACCTGGCCGACGCCCACCTCGCGGCGGCCCGCTGGGTCGGCGAGCGGGACGGCGGCGCCGACCTGACGGTGAACATCGGGCGCGGCGAGGGCGTCTCCGTCCGGGAACTGATCGACATCGTGCTGGAGGTCACCGGCCGCAAGGACGTCGAGCCGGTGATCATGCCGCGTCGGGCGGGCGACCCGGCGAGCGTGGTCGCCTCGTCCGAGCTGATCCGCCGGGAACTGGACTGGGCGGCCACCCGCGGCGTCCGCGAGATGGTCGAATCCGCGTGGGAGGGCTGGTGCCTGAACCACCCGCAGGCGCGGGGCGCCTGACCACGGGCGTTCCCCCGCGGTCGCGGTGCGGACCATCACCGCAGGTCACCACGGCTGACAGCGGTCATCGTCGGCGAGTTGCCCACGGACGGTGACCGTTGTTCACTGGGCTCGCCGGTCTCCGCGCGCGGGCTCGCCGTCGCGCCGAGGGCGACGGACGGGAGGTGTCGGGCGATGGGCGCAGGACACGCGCACGGCCACGGCCACCCGCACGGGCCGGGGACCGCACCGACGGGCACTGCGGCCGCGGCGTACCGCGGGCGGCTGCGCATGGCGCTCGGCATCACGCTGCTGATCCTCGTGGCGGAGGTCGCGGGCAGCGCGCTCACCGGATCGCTCGCCCTGCTCGCCGACGCCGGGCACATGGCAACCGACGCGGCGGGCCTGGCGATGGCGCTGGTGGCCATCCACTTCGCCAACCGCCCGCCGAGCGAGCGCCGCACCTTCGGGCTGGCACGCGCCGAGATCCTGTCGGCGGTGGCCAACGCGGTGCTGCTGTTCGGCGTGGGCGCCTTCATCTTCTACGAGGCGGTCCGCCGGCTGATCACACCCGCCGAGGTGGAGGGCGGGCTCACCGTCGTCTTCGGCGCGATCGGCCTGGTGGCGAACTCGGTGTCCCTGCTGCTGCTGATGCGGGGGCAGCGCGAGAGCCTCAACGTCCGGGGGGCCTTCCTCGAGGTCATGGCGGACGCGCTGGGCTCGCTGGCCGTCGTCGTGGCGGCGCTGGTGATCCTGGTCACCGGCTGGCAGCGGGCGGACGCGGTCGCCTCGATCCTGATCGGCCTGATGATCGTCCCGCGGACGTGGAAGCTGCTGCGCGAGGCGATCGACGTCCTGCTGGAGGCCGCGCCCAAGGACGTGGACATGGCCGACGTGCGCGCGCACATCCTGGCGCTGCCCGGGGTGGCGGGGCTGCACGACCTGCACGTGTGGACGATCACCTCGGGAATGCCGGTGCTCTCGGCGCACGTCGTGGTGAGCCGCGACGTCCTGGACGCGGTCGGCCACGAGAAGATGCTGCACGACCTGCAGGGCTGTCTCGGCACCCACTTCGACGTGGAGCACTGCACCTTCCAGCTGGAGCCGGTGGGGCACGCGGAGCACGAGGCGCGGTTGTGCCACTGAGAAACCGCCTCGAGGAATGCCGCGTCACGCACGCAGTGTGACGATATGCAAACACGCTGCGACCGCACCGGGGGTCCCCGCGTGAGGCAGACTGAGGTCTTGTCGTCGAAGCAAAGGATGGCCATGCCCACAAGCCCCGCCGCCGACCGGCCCCGCACACCCGCCGCGGACCCCTCCTCCAACGGTGCCCCGGCACCGATCCTCCTCGAGCTGGTCGACGAGACCGGCGCGACGATCGGCACCGCGGAGAAGCTGTCGGCCCACCTGCCGCCGGGGCGGCTCCATCGGGCGTTCTCGGTCTTCCTCTTCGACCGGGAAGGCCGGCTGCTGCTGCAGCGACGGGCCGCGGGGAAGTACCACTCGCCCGGAGTGTGGTCGAACACCTGCTGCGGCCACCCCTATCCCGGCGAACCGCCCTTCGTCGCCGCCGCGCGCCGCACCGCAGAGGAACTCGGCGTGGCGCCCGCGCTGATGCGGGAGGCCGGCACCGTCCGCTACAACCACCCGGACCCGGCGTCGGGGCTGGTCGAGCAGGAGTACAACCACCTCTTCGTCGGCGTGGTGACCGCACCCCTGGACCCGGATCCGGAGGAGATCGGCGAGACCGCCTTCGTGTCGCCCGCCGAGCTCGCCGCGCTCCGCACCGCCGGGCCGTTCTCGGCCTGGTTCCCGACCGTGCTGGACGCCGCGCTGCCCGCGGTGCGCGAGCTGACGGGCGACGCGGGCTGGTAGCCCGGCCCGCGCGGTCCCCGCGTCAGTGCACCGGGCCGGGCGGCAACGGGAGCGCGGCCCAGATGACCTTGCCGCCGGTCGTCGTCTGCTGGACGTCGCACATCCCGCCCGCCTCGGCGGTCACCGTCTTGACCAGCAGCAGGCCGCGGCCCCCGGTGTCGGCGTCGTCGACCTGGAGGGCCTTCGGCCGGTACGGGTGGTTGTCCTCGACGGCCACCCGTACCCAGTCGACGCCCACGGCGAACTCCACCGCGATCTCCGGGGAGAGCAGCGCGGCGTGCCGCACCGCGTTGGTGACGAGTTCGGAGACGATCAGCAGCAGGCCGTGCAGCAGTTCCTCGCCGACCGGCACGCCCTGGCGGACGACGAGATCCTGTACCGCGTGCCGGGCCTGCGGCACCGAGGAGTCCAGCGCGGGGGCCGTGAAGCGCCACACGCCCTCGTAGGGGCGCGGGACATCCGGCGCCACCGGGGGCACCGGATCGGGGGGCGGGACGCTCCCGCGTACGTCCATGGCGGTCTTCACCCTCGCATTCGCGCGATACACCCCGCGGCTCCCGAGGGCCGCCCACGGCGGCGACGGGGTTCGCCTCACGGATCGAGTGTCGGCAGGCAACGGGCCCACCCCGAGCCGCTGACCGTAAATCCACATCTTTCGATCACGTCCGACCCATGGCGATCGGACGTGCCAGGCCAGTGAGCCCTACTGACCCGGCCGTTCCACTTCACTGACGGGTCAGCGGGGCGTCCCGGGCATCGGCGACCATTCCGACGATCCGCCGCCCGCCCAGACCCGCGCCGAGCAGGCCCAGGCCGTCGAAGAGCAGCGCCAGCGAGAAGAAGGCGCCGATGACGTAGACACTGCTCTGCGGCCAGTCGGCCAGGACCAGGATGGCCAGCAGGATGCCGACGGCGCCCTGGATGAGGGTCCACACCATGTGCGGCCCGCGCACCACCATGCCGCCGAAGAGGCGGAAGATCCCACCGGTCAGGAAGAGCAGCGCCGCGAACATGGTCAGGGCGGCCGCCGTCTGCTCGGGATTGCGGATCACGACGACCCCGGCGGCGATGTAGAGGGCCGCGACGACCAGGGCGAGCCAGAAGAAGTTGGTGTTGCGGTTCTGCACCGCCTGGACCAGGCCGACGACGCCGCCGACCAGCAGCAGCCAGCCGAAGAGCAGCATCGAGGTGATGGTCGCGAAGCCCACGTAGAACAGCCCGACCAGGCCGCCCACGACCAGGACCGCCCCCAGCGCGGCGACCCAGCCGAAGCTGCGCTTGATCCCGGCCTCCGGGGGTTCCGGATGCTTCTTGCGTCCCTTGAACGGGGCCATGGCCGCCGCCTCCTCGCGCTCGTCGGAAGCCAGTCGGGAACTACAGCTCATATACCCGATTTGCCGTGGCACGGACCGGGATAGGATCCCCGTCCGGCGGCCTCGGCGATCTCCGCCCGCCGGGACGACGACGAGACGAGGGGTGCGGGCATGTCCGAGCCGTCCGGGCCGGGCCTGGTGGTGGACACGGCGGGCGCCACCGCCACCGTGACGATCAGCAATCCGGCCAAGCGCAACGCGATGACCCTGGCGATGTGGCGGGAGCTGCCCGGCCTGCTCGACGGCCTCGCGGGTGACCCGGCCGTGCGCGTCCTGGTGCTCACCGGGGCCGGCGGCACCTTCTGCGCCGGCGCGGACATCTCCGGCCTGCGCGGTCCGGCCGGCGGCCCCGGCGCGACGCAGAGCGCGGCCGTGGAGGCGGAGGAGGCGCTCGCGGCGTTCCCCAAGCCGACGCTGGCCGTGATCCGGGGTTCCTGCGTGGGCGGCGGCTGCCAGCTCGCGGCCGCCTGCGACCTGCGGTTCGCCGCGGAGGGCGCGCGTTTCGGGGTCACCCCGGCGCGGCTGGGCATCGTCTACCCGGCGTCCTCCACGCGCCGCCTCATGGGACTGGTCGGACCGGCGACGGCGAAGTACCTGCTGTTCTCCGCCGAGCTGATCGGCCACGAGCGTGCGCTGCGGACGGGGCTGGTGGACGAGGTGCTCGCGGAGGACGAACTCGACAAGCGGGTCGAGGAGTTCGCCGGGGTGCTGGCCTCGCGGTCGCTGCTGACGCAGGCGGCGGCCAAGGAGTTCACCACGCCCGTACCCGACCCGGCACGGGTCGCGCACTGGGCCCGCCAGGCGGAGGGCAGCGCGGACACGGCGGAGGGTGTGGCCGCGTTCCTGGAGGGCCGTGAACCCCTTTTCACGTGGACGGCGTAGGGCCGGCCAGGACCGCCAGGTGCGGCGGCAGCGGTACCCCGTCGCGCAGCGCCGGGTCGGGGACGGGGGTGCCCCACGCGGTGGTGAGCGGCAGGACACCCGCCCACACGGGCAGCGCGGCGTCGGGCCCGTCGCCGTCGTGGGGCGGGCCGGAGCGGAGCTTGACCGAGGCCTCGTCGGTGGCCAGCGCGAGCAGCGTCGTCGAGGCGAGTTCTCGGCGGTCCGGCTCTCGGCGACATGCCGACCGGTCGGTAACCTGCTGCCATGACCGCCACCGCCCCCACCACGCCCGCGCTGGAGCCGCGCGCGGGCCGGCGCTGCCACAACGCCCTCAACCCCCTGCACTCGGTCGTGTACTTCTCCTCCGAGTACGACCGCGAACTCACGGCCCTCGGCCTGGAGCGCGGCGCCATGGCCTATTTCGCGGGGCGGGCCGCTCCGCTGGGCGCCGTCGCCGCGGGGACGGTCACCGCCACCTTCTACAACTTCAACCACGCGATCATCGCCCCGGTCATCCCGCGCGCCTGGGGCCTCGCGCCCCCGGAAGCGGTCGTGGAGACCCGGCTGCGCGTCGCGGACGCGGTGCTGACGCGGCTGCTGGGGCCGGAGGTCATCGCCTCCGCCGACCTCGCCGACGCCGCACGCCTCGCACTCCGCGCCGCCGAGGCCTGCACCCGCGAGGCCAGGCCCCTCTATGCCGCCAACGCGGACCTGCCGGTGCCGGAGCGGCCCCACCTCGCGCTCTGGCACGCCGCCACCCTGCTGCGCGAGCACCGGGGCGACGGGCACCTCGCGGCCCTGGCCGCGGCGGGCCTGAACGGACTGGAGGCCCTGGTGACCCACACCGCCACCGGCAAGGGCTTCACCCCGGGCTTCGTGCGCCGCACCCGTGGATGGTCGGCGCAGGACTGGGCCGCGGCCCAGGACGGGCTCCGGGAACGCGGCCTCCTCGACGCGGACGGCGACCTCACGGAGCGCGGTGTCGAACTGCGCCAAGAGATCGAGGGCGTGACCGACCGCCTCGACCGCGCGCCCTACGAGCACCTCGGGGCCGCCGCCGTGGACCGCCTCACCAGGCTCGCCGGCGCCCTCACCCACCGCGTCCTGGGCAACGGCGGCTTCCCGCTGCAGCACTTCGGCAAGAGCTGAGGCGGCGCCCGCCCGGGAGAGGGCCAAGGAGGCGGCGCCGGGGTCGAGTTCGCCGTCCGCCGGGCCCGGCCCCACGGCGGGGGACGCCGCCAAGGCGGCCGGGTGCCGGGGCGACAGGTTGATGCCACCCGTCAACCGCCGGCAGCCCCGGCACGTCCTGCACACGCCCGGGGGCGAACGCCCACCCGGGACCGAGCCGCGCGACGCCGGGGCCGGAAGCCCGGCGGGCCCCGTCCCGGCAGGCCGCGGCGCGGCACCGCGCGGAGGCCTCACCCGGCACCGTGCCGGGCTCACAGGAGGCCGGGGCGGCGCCGGGTCAGGGCGCGGGCACGGCCGGGGCGGGCGCCGCGGCGGGGAGTTCGCCGCGGACGACCTCACGGCCGGTGCCGCCCGCCGCGCGCTTCTCGCCGCGGGCGGCACCGACGCCCGCGACCACGACCAGGGCCGTCCCTGCCGCCTGGAGGGCGGTCGGGACCTGGGAGACCAGCACCAGCGCGGCGAGCAGGCTGACCGCGGGCTCCATACCCGCGAGGGTGCCGTAGGCGGTCCTGCCGATCCGCTGGAGGGCCTTCATCTCCAGCAGGAAGGGCACCAGCGGCATCAGGACGGCGATGCCCGCGACCGCCGCGACGACCTGCCACGTGGCACCCGACACCACTCCCGGGGCGCCGAAGGGCGCGGTGAACACCGTGGCGACGCCGAGGGAGACGGCGAGGCCGTGCTGTGCCGAGAAGCGGCTGCCGACGTGCTGGGTGCCGATCACGTACAGCGCCCAGCACGCGCCGGAGGCAACCCCGAACAGGACACCCGCGAGGTCGGCGCCGCCCTGCCACGGAGAGGTGAGGCACAGGACGCCGGCCGCCGCGAGCAGCAGCCAGGCGAGTTCGCGTCGTTGCCGCAGGGAAGCGACGGCGACGGCGAGCGGCCCGAGGAACTCCAGCGCGGTCGCGGTGCCCAGCGGGATGCGCGCGGCGGCCTCCGAGAAGAGCAGCATCATGGCTCCGCTGACCGCGCCGAGCAGGACGACGGCCGTCAGGTCACGGCGCGGGGCCGCGCGCAGCGCGGGCCACAGCGAACGGCCCGTGAAGGCGAGCAGCAGCAGCGCGGCGAAGCCGACGCGCAGCCACGTGGTGCCGGCCGGGCCGATGTCGTCGAAGAGTTCCGTCGTCAGGGCGCTGCCGGTGTGCAGCACGGTCATCGCGGCCAGGATCAGCACGGCACCAGGTATGCGGCGGGGCGTAAGAGTATGCGGCTCGGACACGGGACCCATTGGACACGCCGCCCGTTGTTTCTGTCCACGAGTCATTGGCGGACGCATTGTTTACGATCGGTGGATGATGGATGCGTCCGACCAGCTCCCCGATCTCGGCCGGCTGCGCCTGCTGGTCGAGCTCAGCCGCGTGGGCACCATGGCCGCCGTCGCCGAGCGCACCGGATACGGCACCTCGGCGGTCTCCAAGCACCTCGCGGTTCTGGAGCAGGAGGTCGGCACACGGCTCCTCACCCCGGTCGGCCGCCGGGTGCGGCTGACCCCGGCGGGTGAGCGCCTGGTCGCGCACGCCGTGGGGATCCTCTCCGCCGTGGAGGAGGCCAGGGCGGAGCTGCGCGGGGAGTCCGGCCCGGCCGGCCGGGTGCGGCTGGCGAGCTTCGTCAGCGCCGTCGAGCCCACGGTCGTGCCCGCGCTCGGGCGGCTCCGCGCGGAGCACCCGCGCGTCGAGGTGCAGCTGTACGAGCACGAACCGGAGCAGACCCTCGCGCTGCTGCTGTCCGGGGACGTCGACCTCGGCATCGTCTACGACTACAGCCTGGTGCCGCGCCCGGTGCCGGACGGACTCAGCGCGCGGCAGTTCGCCACGCAGCCGATGGTGCTCCTGCTGCCGGACGGGCATCCCGGCGACCCGGGACCGGGCGGGCCCGTTCCGCTGTCCGGGCTGAACCGGCTGTCCGGGGCGGGGTGGATCACCAACTCGCGCGGCAGTGACGACGACGAGCTGGTGCAGCGGGTGTGCGCGATGGCCGGGTTCACCCCGCGGATCGTCCACCGAGTCGACAGCCTGCACCTGGTGAACCTGCTCACCGGGGCGGGACTCGGCGTGGCGCTGCTCGCCGAGTCGGGGGTGGAGCGGCAGCGCGACGACGTGGTGACCCGTCCGCTGGACCCGCTGGTGGGCACCCGGCGGCACTTCCTGGTGGCGCGCGCGGGTCAGTGGTCGTGGCCGCCGATCGCGACGGTCGCCCGGCTGCTCACCGGGTGAGCGGACCGGGCGACCGCGGTGGGCAGCGGGTCAGGCGGGGAGGGGGTCGGGCGGGGCAAGGGGGTCAGGCGGGGCATCGGGTCAGGCGTGGCAAGGGGTCGGGCGGGCAAGGCGGGTCAGCGGACGGTCCTGACGGGCTCCTCGCCCTAGCCGCCGACGCCGGCCGCGTCCTTCCGGGACGTGCCGTGCGCGCACGGCATCGCCGGATGCCGGCCCAGCAGCACGACACCCGCGGCGATCGCGGCGAGCCCCGCCGCCTCCCAGGCCAGCGCTCCGGGCGTCACCCGTACGCGGTCGCCGAGGAAGCCCACGCCGCAGGCGATCCCGGCCAGCGGCTGGGCGGCGGTCAGCGCGGGCAGCGACATGCGCAGCGGGGCCGTCTCGAACGCGCTCTGCACGAGCATCAGCCCGGTCAGGCCCATCACGACGACGGCGTACGGCTGCCACTGGGTGAAGAGCGCGCCGACGCCCTCGACCTCGGCCACCTGACCGGAGATCCGGGTCAGGGCGTCCTGGAGGCCGTAGAGCAGACCCGCGGCGAGTGCCAGCACCGTCGCCTCGGGTGACGGACGCAACCGCCGCGCGCAGGCGACCAGGAGCAGCGCCAGGCCGACGACGACACCGACCACCAGCCAGTGACGCAGCGCCCCCGCGGGCGGTCCGCCGCCCGCGGGGCGCCCTGCCACGATGAACGCCGTCACGCCGAGCGCCAGCAGCGCCACGCCCGACCACCCGTGCCACCCGAGTCTCTGGCCGGTGAGGCGGCGCGAGAGCGCCATCGCGAAGAGCAGGTTGGTCGCGGTCAGCGGCTCGACGAGGGAGACCTCGCCCTTGGTGAGCGCGAGGGCGCTGAGCAGCATGCCGCAGATCATCAGGAAGACGCCGAGCAGCCACTGCGGCATCCGCATGAGGTCCAGCAGCAGTCTGAAGGAGAGGAAGTCGGACAGCGGAGCACGCTGGGCGGCCAGCTGCTGGAGGACGAAGCCGAGCCCCAGACAGCAAGCGGCCCCCACCCCGAGCAGGAATACGGCCACCTCGTCAACCTCCCGGTGTCGCCGACTGGCCCGACCTTAGCCCCTCACCCGTCTTGATCGCGACGATTGTCCGCACTCGCCTTCCCGCCCGCGGCCGAGGGGGCCGAGGCGGTCGAGGCGGTCACGATGGGGGGCCGTCCGGTGCGCCTGCCCCACGCGGGCAGGCGCAGGCCCGCCACGATGTCGCGGACGAGGTGCAGCTCGGCGACGACGTCGGCGACGGTGTCGCACTCCGGCGTCGCGGGCAGTTCCGGGGCGCCCGTGACGGCGGCGCGGCCGTCCAGGGTGTCGGCGACCGCCGTGAGCGCGGCGACCACCTGGGCTCCTTCGTGGGCCGATGGACGCGGGGCGCCCTGCTCCATCCGGAGGACGCAGGCGGTGGTGGCGTCCACGATCCGCTCCGAGGCGGCGACCACGCGGAACCACTCGCCGTTGCCGCCGTGCCGGGAGGGCAGCTCGGCGGCGAGCGTCTCGGCGGCGACTCGGGCCTCCCCCAGGGCGCTGTACGCGGCCCGGCGCAGCACTCTGCGCTCCCTGGGGCGCTCGCCGGCGGGCACGACCAGGACGTGGTCGAGGTAGTCCCGGGTGCGCCGCAGGGCCACGGCCAGCAGGTGGCCGACCCGTGCCGTGGGGTCGGTGAGCCGTGGGAGGTGGCCCGCGACGACGACGATCGCGCACGCGATCGCGGTGTCGGCCAGCCTCGCCAGGGCCGCCTGGGTGTCGCCGCCGGCCCAGACGAACGCCAGCACCATGATCGTGACGGCGGTGGTCTGCAGCGCGAAGTGGCGTGCCGCGAACGGCAGGAGCGCGCCCGCCACGGAGGCGCAGACCGCGGTCCACCACATCCCTCCGCCCAGGGGCGCCGCGAGCGCCGAGAAGACCAGTACGCCGAGCGCGGTGCCGAAGCAGCGGTTGACGACCCGGGAGAACAGCGGGCCGATGTCGGGCTTCACCAGGAAGGCGGCCGTGAGCGGCAGCCAGTACCAGTGGTCCGCGCGCAGTGCCAGGGCCACGGCCGCACTGGCGGTGACGCACACGGCGACCTTGAGACCGTACTCGCGGCCCACCGGTCCGAGGACGCGACGGCCCAGCATCGGCGCCGACCCGCGGGCGGGGAGCGGGGCGGCGTCCTCGGCGCGGTCCGTGTCCGGGGTCGTACGGGCGAAGACGAGGGAGGCGTGCACCATCATGGCGTCGAAGGCGGCGCGGGCCGGGGTGGTCGACTCCGGCGCCGGCAGCGGGCCGGGAGGCGCTCCCGTCCGTACGGCCCTGGCGAGCCGCCGCGGGCCGTCCCCGCTCCGGGGCGGCAGGGGCCGGGCCTCCCAGAGCAGGGCGGCGGCCGCGTCGGTCAGCTCGGTGGCCACGCCGAAGCGTTCCGCGAGCAGCAGTTCGTCGGCGCGTGCGGGCCTGCGCAGCAGCAGCCGGCTGAGCCGGCGCAGCCGGACGGCCTCGTCCCCGCGGTCCAGCGCGGCGCTGAGCCGCCGCCGCGCGGCCTCCGCGCCGGGCCCGCCGACGGTGTCGAGGGCGTCCGCGAGGGCGTCGAAGATCCGGGCCAGCGAGGCGCGCTCGCCGTCCAACGCGCCGCCCGCCGGGCGCGGCGGGCGCAGGGCGAGCCGCAGCAGCAGCAGCCAGCCCGCCCCGGCGAGGAACCACAGCGCCCTGTAGCCGGCCCCGCCGGGCAGCGGCAGCCCCATCCCGATCACGGCGGCGGCCAGCCCCTGCATGGCGGCCCGCGAACACACCGGGCCGACCACGCTGACCGCGCCCGACACCGCGCCCGACGCGAACAGCACCGGCAGCACCCACCAGCCGGTCAAAGCGTTCTGCGTCACGGCACCCACCAGCACGCCCAGCGCGGCGACGAGCGCGGGCAGCCCGATGTGGACGACGCCCGTCCTGCGGGTGCCGGGCAGGTCGTTGAAGCCCGCGAACAGCGCCCCGAGCCCGGCCAGCACCCCGATCTCGACGCGTCCCAGCCCGATCCCCAGCGCCAGCAGCGGCCCTGCCGCCAGTGCCCCGCGCAGCACGGCCGGCCACGGCACCGGCCCCCGCTGCCAGCGCAGCGGATGCGCCAGCCAGGACGGCAGGGCGACGGGTCGGCGGCCGGGGCCACGGGGCAGCACGGGCATCCTCACGGGACGAGAGTGATCTCGACGTCGGGAAAAGACGCAGGCCAGTGGGGTGCCGGGCCTACCGCCTCCCCCTACTCAGGGTATCGGCCGCGCGTGCACCGGTACCGCCGTGGACCTGTCGTCGCCGTCCCCGCGTGCGTCGGCCGGCGAGCCAGGTGGAGGACGGTCCCGGTGCCGCGTGATCGCGGTCGCGCCCGACTCCGTGCCGATCGCGATGTGGGGGTGGCTGCCGGGGTCGGCCCAGGCCAGGACGCGGCGCATGGCGCCGGCCGGGACCGAGACGCAACCCGCCGTGGCGCCGCGGCCGTTCACGTGCAGGAAGATCCCGGCGCCGCGTCCACGGACCGGGTGGCGGTAGTTGAAGCCGATGACGAGGGCGTGCGCGTACTGCTTCCCGAAGTCGGCGAGGCGCTCGGACTCCTCGGGGGCGCAGTCCTCGGGCAGGGGTTCGACCCAGCGGTTGTAGGCGTCCGAGGCGTTGTCCTGGCACCACCACGAGTCCTGCGTCACCGGCAGGTACCGCGTCCTCGTACCGGGGGGCGGCGGCTCGGTGCCGAACGCGAACGGGAGGTCGTACAGGCCGGCCGGGGTGGTCGAGGTGCTCTGCACCCGGTCGCGGCCCTCGACGAGGCCGCCCCCGCCGAAGCGGGCGGCCGCGGAGCCCGCGGCCACCCAGCGGCCGTTGCGGCGGTCCCACCAGGTCAGCGTCCCGGTGGTGGCCTCCGGGGAGGCGGCGACCGCGGTGATCAGCTGGGTGCCGCCGCCGGTGTCGGCCATGCGGTCCGGCAGCGTGGGCGGCGGCAGGGGAACCGCGGCCGCCGTGCCGGCCACGACGGCCGGCACGGCGAGGCGGGTCAGTGCCGCGCGCAGGCTCAAGCGGGGAGCTGCGCCTCGATGGCGGCGACGATCTCGTCGGCCTCGGGCTCGGTGCGGGGGCGGAAGCGGCCGACGACCTGGCCGTCGGCGCCGACGAGGAACTTCTCGAAGTTCCACTGGACGTCGCCGGCCTGGCCCTCGGCGTCGGCGGTCTCGGTCAGCGCCGCGTACAGCGGGTGCCGCTGGTCACCGTTGACGTCGGACTTCTCGTAGAGCGGGAAGCTCACGCCGTAGGTCGCGGAGCAGAAGGTCGCGATCTCGTCGGCCGTGCCCGGCTCCTGGCCCGCGAACTGGTTGCTGGGGAAGCCCAGGACGGTGAACCCCCGGTCCGCATACCGCTTCTGCAGCCGCTCCAGGCCCTCGTACTGCGGGGTCAGACCGCACTTGGAGGCCACGTTGACGATCAGCAGGGCCTTGCCACGGTGGTCGTCGAGGGAGGCGGGCTCACCGGTCAGGGTGCGCAGCGGGATGTCGTAGATGCTCACGTCGGAATCTCCTCGTTCAGGGGCGCGGACGGACCACAGGTCGTCCGTTCAACCCCGGTCACGGTGCCGATCTTCCCATGGGAGCCGGTTCCGGGCGCGACCGCGGCTGGGTGTCAGTGCTCGGTGACGCGGCCGGATTCGAGGCGGATGCGGCGGGTGGTGTGGACGGACTCCAGCATGCGGCGGTCGTGGGTGACCAGCAGCAGGGTGCCGTCGTAGGAGGCGAGGGCGGACTCGAGCTGCTCGATGGCGGGCAGGTCGAGGTGGTTGGTGGGCTCATCCAGGACGAGGAGGTTGACCCCGCGGCCCTGCAGGAGGGCGAGGGCCGCCCGGGTGCGCTCGCCCGGGGAGAGGCTCGCGGCGGGGCGCAGCACATGGGCGGACTTGAGGCCGAACTTGGCCAGCAGGGTGCGGACGTCGGCGGGCGCGGTGTCGGGGACCTCGGCGCCGAAGGCGTCCAGCAGCGACTCGCCGCCGAGGAACAGCTTGCGGGCCTGGTCGACCTCGCCGACGACGACTCCGGGCCCGAGGTGCGACGCACCCGCGTCGAGGGGCACCCGGCCCAGCAGCGCGGCCAGAAGGGTCGACTTGCCGGAGCCGTTGGCGCCGGTGATGGCCACCCGGTCGGCCCAGTCGATCTGCAGGTCGACCGGTCCGAGGGTGAACTCCGGGCCGCGGCGGACCTCCGCGCCGCGCAGCGTGGCGACGACCGCGCCCGCGCGGGGCGCGGCGGCGATCTCCATGCGCAGCTCCCACTCCTTGCGGGGCTCATCGACGACGTCGAGGCGTTCGATCATGCGCTGGGTCTGCCGGGCCTTGGCGGCCTGCTTCTCGGTGGACTCGGTGCGCAGCTTGCGGCCGATCTTGTCGTTGTCGGTCGCCTTGCGGCGGGCGTTGCGGACGCCGTGCTCCATCCAGTTGCGCTGCATGCGGGCGCGGGACTCGAGGGCGCTCTTGGTGTCGGCGTACTCGTCGTACGCCTCGCGGGCGTGCCGGCGGGCGGTCTCGCGCTCCTCCAGGTAGGAGGAGTAGCCGCCGCCGTAGGTGTTGACCTCCTGCTGGGCGAGGTCGAGTTCGACGACGCGGTTGACGGTGCGGGCCAGGAACTCGCGGTCGTGGCTGACCAGGACGGTGCCCGCCTTGAGGCCCTTGACGAAGGTCTCCAGGCGTTCCAGGCCGTCCAGGTCGAGGTCGTTGGTGGGCTCGTCCAGGAGGAAGACGTCGTAACGGCTCAGCAGCAGGGACGCCAGGCCCGCGCGGGCGGCCTGCCCACCGGAGAGGGCCGTCATCGGCATGTCGAGACCGACGCCGAGGCCGAGTGCCTCGCCGGCCTCCTCGGCCCGCTCGTCGAGATCCGCGCCGCCGAGGGCGAGCCAGCGCTCCAGGCCGTCGTTGTAGGCGTCGTCCGCGCCGGGCGCCCCGTCGACCAGCGCCTGGGTGGCGGTGTCGAGCGCGGCCTGGGCGGCGGCCACGCCGGTGCGCCGGGCGAGGAAGGCCCGTACGGTCTCCCCCGGGCGGCGTTCGGGCTCCTGCGGGAGGTGGCCGACGGTCGCGGTGGGCGGGCTGAGCCGCAGCTGCCCCTGCTCGGGCGCGCTCAGGCCCGCGAGCATGCGCAGCAGCGTCGACTTCCCGGCACCGTTGGCCCCGACCAGACCGATGACGTCGCCGGGGGCGACGACGAGGTCGAGGCCGGAGAACAGCACGCGGTCCCCGTGGCCGGCGGCAAGATCCTTGACGACAAGAGTGGCACTCATCAGGCTGCGATCGTATCGCCCCGCAGGCCCGCGCCCCACGGCCCGGGCACGGCCCCCGGTCGGCCGCACGCGGCCGCCGGCCAAGGGAGGGAACGCCCCATGCCGAACAGGAAGGCCCTCGTCCGCCGTCCGGGCCCGCGCCTCGCGGAGGGGCTGGTGACCCACGTCGGGCGCACGCCCGTCGACACCGGGCTCGCCGCGCGCCAGTGGGAGGGGTACGTGGCCGCGCTGCACGCGCACGGATGGGAGACGGTGGAGGTCGCGGCGGCGGACGACTGCCCGGACGCGGTCTTCGTCGAGGACGCGGTGGTCGTCTTCCGCGGCGTCGCGCTGCTCGCCCGGTCCGGTGCCGTGTCCCGGCGCCCGGAGACGGCCGGGGCGGAGGATGCGGTCACGGCGCTGGGTCTCCCGGTCGAACGGGTCCGCGAACCGGGCACGCTGGACGGCGGGGACGTGCTGAAGGTCGGGGACACCGTGTACGTGGGCCGTGGCGGGCGGACCGACGCCGAGGGCGTCCGCCAGTTGAGGTCCGCGTTCGAGCCGCTGGGCGCGCGGGTGGTCACCGTACCCGTCGGCAAGGTGCTGCACCTGAAGTCGGCGGTGACGGCGCTGCCCGACGGCACGGTCATCGGTTGTCCGCGGCTGGTTGACGACCCGTCGGTCTTCCGCCGCTTCCTGCCGGTGCCGGAGCAGTCGGGTGCGCATGTGGTGCTGCTCGGCGGTCGCCGGCTGCTGATGGCCGCGAGCGCGCCGCGCACCGCGGAACTCCTGACCGGCAGGGGATATGAGCCCGTTTCGGTGGACATCACAGAGTTCGAGAAGCTTGAAGGGTGTGTGACCTGCCTGTCCGTTCGCCTGCGGAACCTGTACGCCTGACGGCGGGTTGCCTTTTCAGCACCACCTAACCTACGGTTTCGTAACTTACGATTCCGTAAGCACTCTCCGCGAACAGCCAGGAGCCCAGCGTGACCATTGCCCCGTCCCAGAGTGCCGGTTCGGAAGCATGGAGTGACACCAGGCTGCTGTACGCCTTGGAAGAGGTCGTCGAGACCGAGATCAACCGCCACATAAAGGCGGCCAAGGAGTGGATGCCCCACGAGTACGTCCCGTGGAGTCAGGGCCGTGACTTCGACGGCGTGATGGGCGGCGAGGCCTGGGCACCGGAGCAGTCCAAGGTGACCGAGATCGGCCGGATATCGCTGGTGGTCAACCTGCTCACCGAGGACAACCTCCCCAGCTACCACCACGAGATCGCCACCATGTTCGGCCGGGACGGCGCCTGGGGCACCTGGGTGCACCGCTGGACCGCGGAGGAGGGCCGGCACGCCATCGTGATGCGCGACTACCTGCTCACCACGCGGGCCGTCGACCCGGTGGAGCTGGAGCGGCTGCGCATGCACCACATGTCGGAGGGCTTCGAGTCCGACAACGCGCACAGCATGCTGCACTCGGTGGCCTACGTGGCCTTCCAGGAGCTGGCCACCCGCATCTCGCACCGAAACACCGGCCGCGAGTCGGGCGACCCGATGTGCGAGCGCATGCTGGCGCGCATCGCGACCGACGAGAACCTGCACATGGTCTTCTACCGCAACCTGCTGGGGGCGGCGCTGCAACTGGCGCCGGACCAGGCGATGCAGGCGATCCGCGACGTGGTCGTCGGTTTCCGGATGCCGGGGCACGGGATGCCCGGCTTCGAGCGCTCCGCGGCGCGGATCGCCATCGGCGGCATCTACAACCTCCGCATCCACCACGACGACGTGCTCCAGCCCGTGCTGCGGCACCTGAAGGTGCTGGAAACCCAGGGGCTCGGCCCCGAGGGCCTGAAGGCGCAGGAGGAACTGGGCTTCTTCATGGGCGAGCTGGACAGCCAGGCCCGCAAGTTCGAGGAGCGCAGGGACGCCCTGCTGGCCCGGCGGGCCGCCCGCGCCTGACGGACCCGTCCTACGCGGTGGGGTGCCTCCCCGGAGGCGCCCCACCGTCGCGGGCCGGCCGGCCCGCCCCCGTGGCGACCTCGCCCACCATCCAACCCAGGCGTTCGCCGTCGTGCTCGAACTCGTGCCGCCTGACCATGCCCATCCGCAGGTAGAAGCCCTCGGCGCGCGGATCGGCGCCCACCCCGAGCAGCCGCGCGTCCAGCGCGACCGCCCGCCCTGCCAAGTGCCCCCACAGCAGGCGCCCCACGCCGGTGCCGATGAACGGGCGGTCGACGAACAGCAGCCCGATCCCGAGATAGTCCTCGTGCTCGTTGAGCGCGTAGAAACCGACGGGCACACCGTCCCGCTCGGCGACGGTGACGTGCCGGGAGACGATGTCCGACGCCGTCAGCTTCGGCGTCACATCGGGGACGTCCGCCACGCGGCCGCCCACCCAGTGCGACTTCGACCGCAGGACCAGCGCGTCCAGCAGCGGCATCTCCTCCGGGCGGGCAGCACGGATCAGGACACCTTCCATGCCACGCGCGTGGCAGCGCACGAGCCGTGGCGTCACCGGATTTCCGTCCCGGCGACGCGGGCGGCGGGGCGGGTCGGTGACGAACCCTAGGCCGGCGCGGGGCCCAGCGCCCAGGCCGCGGCCGAGAGGGTCACCATCGACAGCAGTGTGGAGAGCATGACCGCGTCGCGGGCGAGGGCCGTGCTCAGGTCGTACTGGCGCGCGTAGATGAAGACGTTCTGGGCGCTCGGCAGCGCGGAGAGGACGACCACCGCGAAGAGCTGATGCGCCGGCAGGTGCAGGACGAGGCCGCCGACCGCGAACGCGGCCAGGGGCTGGACGAGGGTCTTGATGAGGACGGTGGCACCGACCTCCGCCCGGAAGGCCGCGCCGGTGGCGGGCGGGCGGCCGTGCAGCGACATTCCCAGGGTGAGCAACGCGGTCGGCACGCCCGCGCCGCCGAGCAGCCCGACCGAGTGACCGAGCGCGGCGGGAAGCCGCCAGCCCGCCGCGGAGAGGGCGCAGCCGAGAACCGCGCCCAGGATGACCGGGGTCCGCAGCGGCACCAGGAGCAGGCGGGCGGCACCGCCGTCCCGCCTCCGCCCGGCTCCGCCACCGGTGCCCGCGTCGAGGACGGTGAGGATGACCGGGGTGACCAGCAGCACCTGGAAGAGCAGCACCGGGGCGACGAACGACGCGTCGCCGAGGATCTGCACCGCGACCGGGATGCCGAGGTTGGCGGAGTTGACGTACCCGGCCGCCATGCCGCCGATGGCCTGGTCCGGCAGTCGCCGCCCGAAGACCCACCGGCTGACGCCGAACCCGAGCAGGCACGCCAGAGCCGTACCGGCCGCGAAGGCGATCATGGACGTGTTCACGAAGGCGTCCAGGGGCGTTCCGGCGATCGTGGTGAACAGGGCGGCCGGCATGGCGACGTTGAAGACGAAGCGCCCCAGCACGGACTCCGCATGCGGTCCCAGCAGTCCGGTCCGGCCGACCGCGTAACCCGCCGCACTGATGGCCCATATGGGGACGAATCCGGAAAGCAGCGGTGACAGGGCGTGCATGGGGCCTCGGGTTGTCCGGTGTGCCGTCGGGCGGGGACCCGGGATCGCCGGGCGGCCCCGTGCAGTCAATCAGGCGGCTTCCGGGCCGCCGCACCGGGGCCCCGGCGGAAAATCATGCAAGCACGCTTGATTGTTTCCGGCCTCGGTGCCAGCCTGTGACGCGCACGGCTTCGCTGACGCTGCGTCATTCAGGGGGACCCTTGTCCGACCCCACACCCGTACTGGACGATCTGCGGGACGAGAGCGAGGGCCTGGACGCCCTGGTCGCCGCGCTCCCCGAAGACGCCTGGGCGGCGCCGACGCCCGCCCCGGGCTGGACGATCGCCCACCAGATCGCCCATCTGGCCTGGACCGACCGGCAGTCCGTGCTGGCGGTCACGGACCCGGAGCGCTTCGGCTCCGTGGTGGAGAAGGCCGCCGCCGCGATCGACACCTTCGTCGACGACGGCGCCGAGGAGGGCGCGGCTCTCCCGCCCGCCGAACTCCTCGCGCGCTGGCGCTCGGGGCGGGCGGAACTGCAGGCCGCCCTGCGGGCGCAGCCGTCCGGGACGCGCTTCCCCTGGTTCGGGCCGCCGATGAGCGCCGCGTCCATGGCCTCGGCCCGGCTCATGGAGAGCTGGGCGCACGGCGAGGACGTCGCGGACGCGCTCGGCGTACGGCGTACGCCGACCACGCGGCTGCGGCACGTGGCGCGGATCGCCGTACGGGCCCGCGACTACGCGTACTTCGTCAACGGCCGGACCCCGCCCGCCGAGGAGTTCCGGGTCGAGCTGACCGCCCCCGACGGCACCCTGTGGGCGTTCGGCCCGCAGGACGCCGCGCAGCGGGTCACGGGCCCGGCGCTCGACCTGTGCCTGCTGGCGACCCGCCGCCGGCGCCGCCGCGACCTGGCCGTGCGCGCAGAGGGCGCGGACGCCGACCGCTGGCTGGACATCGCCCAGGCGTTCGCGGGGCCGCCGGGCGCGGGCCGCGAGCCGGGTGAGGGAGGAACGGCGTGAACACCGAGAACCGTACGACCATGCTGGAGCGCCTGGCCGAGCTGGAGGCCGAGCACGGCAAGGCGCTCGCGGGCGGCGGCCCCAAGTACGTGGACCGGCACCGTGCGCGGGGGAAGCTGACCGCGCGGGAGCGGGTGGAGCTGCTGCTGGACCAGGACAGCCCGTTCCTGGAGCTGTCGCCGCTCGCGGCCTGGGGCAGCGACTACCCGGTCGGCGCGTCGCTGGTGACCGGCATCGGCGTGATCGAGGGCACCGAGTGCGTGATCACCGCCAACGACCCGACGGTGCGCGGCGGGGCGAGCAACCCGTGGACGCTGAAGAAGGCCCTGCGGGCCAACGAGATCGCGCTGACCAACCGCCTCCCGCTGGTCAACCTCGTGGAGTCGGGCGGCGCGGACCTGCCCAGCCAGAAGGAGATCTTCATCCCGGGCGGCGCGCTCTTCCGCGACCTGACCCGGCTGTCGGCGGCCGGCATCCCCACCGTCGCCGTCGTGTTCGGGAACTCGACGGCCGGCGGCGCGTACGTCCCCGGGATGTCCGACCACGTGATCATGGTCAAGGAGCGCTCCAAGGTGTTCCTCGGCGGCCCGCCGCTGGTGAAGATGGCCACCGGCGAGGAGAGCGACGACGAGTCGCTGGGCGGGGCCGACATGCACGCCCGCGTCTCCGGGCTCGCGGACTACTTCGCGCTGGACGAGCCCGACGCGCTGCGCACCGCCCGCCGCGTGGTGGCCCGGCTCAACTGGCGCAAGCAGGGCCCCGCCCCGGCCGCCGGCTACGACCCGCCGCGGTACGACGAGGACGAGCTGCTGGACATCGTCCCCGCGGACCTGAAGACCCCCTTCGACCCGCGGGACGTCATCGCGCGGGTCGTGGACGGCTCCGAGTTCGACGAGTTCAAGCCGCTGTACGGGCCGAGCCTGGCGACCGGCTGGGCACGGGTGCACGGCTATCCCGTCGGGATCCTGGCCAACGCGCAGGGCGTGCTGTTCAGCGCCGAGTCGCAGAAGGCGGCGCAGTTCATCCAGCTCGCCAACCAGCGGGACATCCCGCTGCTGTTCCTGCACAACACCACCGGCTACATGGTGGGCCGCGAGTACGAGCAGGGCGGCATCATCAAGCACGGCGCCATGATGATCAACGCGGTGTCCAACTCGCGGGTGCCGCACATCTCGGTCCTCATGGGCGCGAGTTACGGCGCGGGGCACTACGGCATGTGCGGCCGGGCGTACGACCCGCGCTTCCTGTTCGCCTGGCCCGGCGCCAAGTCGGCCGTCATGGGCCCGGCGCAGCTCGCGGGCGTGCTGACGATCGTGGCGCGGCAGTCGGCGGCCGCCCGGGGCCTGCCCTTCGACGAGGAGGCCGCCGCCGGGCTGCGGGCGATGGTGGAGCAGCAGATCGAGTCCGAGTCCCTGCCGATGTTCCTGTCGGGGCGGCTGTACGACGACGGGGTGATCGACCCGCGCGACACCCGCACGGTGCTCGGCGTCTGCCTGTCGGCGGTCCACAGCGCACCGGTCGAGGGCGCCCGCGGCGGCTTCGGCGTCTTCCGGATGTGAGGAGCACCTGACCGTGATCGCATCAGTGCTGGTGGCCAACCGCGGCGAGATCGCCCGCCGTGTCTTCCGCACCTGCCGCGACCTGGGCATCGCCACGGTCGCCGTCCACTCGGACGCGGACGCCGCCGCCCCGCACGTACGGGAGGCGGACGCCGCGGTGCGGCTGCCGGGGGACGCGCCCGCCGACACCTATCTGCGCGGCGACCTGATCGTGAAGGCGGCCCTCGCGGCCGGAGCGGACGCCGTGCACCCCGGCTACGGATTCCTGTCGGAGAACGCCGACTTCGCCCGGTCCGTCATCGCGGCGGGCCTGACCTGGATCGGGCCCGCGCCCGAGGCCATCGAGGCGATGGGCTCCAAGACCAGGGCCAAGCGGCTGATGGCCGAGGCCGGCGTCCCGGTGCTGGAGGCCGGGCCGGACGATCTGCCCGTACTGGTCAAGGCGGCGGCGGGCGGCGGCGGGCGCGGCATGCGCGTCGTCCGGGAGGCCGCCGCCCTGGAGCAGGAGATGGCCGCCGCCCGCGCGGAGGCGCTGTCCGCCTTCGGCGACGGCGAGGTCTTCGTGGAGCCGTACGTCGAGGACGGGCGGCACATCGAGGTGCAGGTCCTGGCGGACACCCACGGCACCGTGTGGACGCTGGGCGAGCGCGACTGCTCGGTGCAGCGGCGCCACCAGAAGGTGATCGAGGAGACCCCGGCGCCCGGCGTCACCGACGAGCTGCGCCGGACGCTGCGCACGGCGGCCGAGGCGGCGGCGCGCGCCATCGGCTACGTCGGCGCGGGGACGGTGGAGTTCCTCGTCTCGCCGGACGGCCGGCCGTACTTCCTGGAGATGAACACCCGCCTCCAGGTGGAGCACCCGGTCACCGAGTGCGTCTTCGGCGTGGACCTCGTCGCGCTGCAACTGGAGGTCGCCGAGGGCGAAAGGCTCCCCGCCGCTCCCCCGCTCCCCTCCGGGCACGCGGTCGAGGCCCGGCTGTACGCGGAGGACCCGGCCCGCGACTGGCAGCCGCAGACCGGCGTCCTGCACCGCTTCCGTCTGCCGCGGGCGCCGGGGCTGCGGGTGGACGCGGGCTTCGGCGACGGCGACCGGATCGGCGTGCACTACGACGCGATGCTCGCCAAGGTCGTCGCCCACGCCGCCACGCGTGCCCAGGCGCTGCGGATGCTCGCGGGAGCCCTCGAGCGGGCCCGGGTGCACGGCCTGGTGACCAACCGCGACCTGCTCGTACGGGTGCTGCGCGACGCGGACTTCGCCGCGGGGCGGCTGTCCACGGCATTCCTGGACCGCCTCGGCCCGGCGCCCGCCGGGGACGAGGGCGCGGCGCGGCTGGCGGCCCTGGCCGCCGCGCTCGCCGACGCCTCAGGGCGCCATCCCCTGGGCGGCTGGCGCAACGTGCCGTCGGCGCCGCAGTGCAAGACCTACCGCGCCGAGCCGGGCGGCGCGGAGTACGAGGTGCGCTACCGGCTCGGCCGCGACGGCCTGACCGCCGAGGGACATCCGGACGTCCGTCTGCTGGAGCGGGCGCCGGAGCGGGTCGTGCTGGAGGTCGCCGGGGTGCGCCGCGCCTTCGAGATCGCGGTCTACGCGGACCAGGTGTGCGTCGACGGTCCGCTCGGCTCCCACCGCTTCACCGCGCTGCCGCGCTTCCCCGACCCGGTCGCGCAGCTCGCGCCGGGCTCGCTGCTGGCCCCGATGCCGGGGACGGTGGTGCGCGTGGCGGACGTCGCCGTCGGCGAAAAGGTGACGGCGGGGCAGCCGCTGCTGTGGCTGGAGGCCATGAAGATGGAGCACCTCGTCGCCGCCCCGGCGGACGGTGTGCTCACCGCGCTGCACGCCGAGGCCGGCCGCCAGGTCGACGTCGGCGCCGTACTCGCCGTCGTTCAGGAAGAGGACTCGCCATGAGCGGTACACCCGCTGTGAACGGACCGACCGGCACCTTCGACAACGTCCTGCTGGAGAGCGAGGAGCGGCGCGCGCTGCGCAGGGCCGTCTCCGACCTGGGGCGCCGCTACGGGCGTTCCTACTTCCTCGACGCCGTGCGCGAGGGACGGCACACCGACAAGCTGTGGCAGGAGGCCGGCGCTCTCGGCTACCTCGGCGTCAACCTGCCCGAGGAGCACGGCGGCGGGGGCGGCGGCCTCGCCGAACTCTCCATCGTGCTGGAGGAACTGGGCGCCGCGGGCTGCCCGTTGCTGCTGCTCATCGTCTCCCCGGCGATCTGCGGCACGGTCATCGCGCGCTTCGGGACCGAGGAGCAGAAGCGCCGTTGGCTGCCCGGGCTCTCGGACGGCTCACTCCGCATGGCGTTCGGCATCACCGAGCCGGACGCCGGTTCCAACTCGCACCGGCTGACCACCACGGCCCGCCGGGACGGGTCGGACTGGCTGCTCACGGGCCGCAAGGTCTTCGTCTCCGGCGTCGACATCGCCGACGCGACACTCATCGTGGGCCGCACCGAGGACGCGCGCACGGGCAAGCTGAAGCCGTGCCTGTTCATCGTGGAGCGCGAGACGCCCGGCTTCGAGTTCCGGCCGATCGACATGGAACTGTCCGCGCCGGAAAAGCAGTTTCACATCTTCATGGACGACGTACGGCTGCCCGCCGACGCCCTCGTCGGCGACGAGGACGCGGGGCTGCTGCAGTTGTTCGCGGGCCTCAACCCCGAGCGCGTCATGACGGCCGCCTTCTCGATCGGCATGGGCCGCTTCGCGCTCGGCGCCGCCGTGGCCTACGCGCGCACCCGGCAGGTGTGGAAGGCCCCCATCGGCTCGCACCAGGCCATCGCCCACCCGCTGGCGCAGGCCCACATCGAGCTGGAACTGGCCCGGCTGATGATGCAGAAGGCCGCGTTCCTGTACGACGCCGGGGACGACATGGCCGCCGGCGAGGCCGCCAACATGGCGAAGTACGCGGCGGCCGAGGCGGGCGCGAAGGCCGTCGACCAGGCCGTGCACACCCTCGGCGGGAACGGCCTGACGGCCGAGTACGGGCTGGCCTCCCTCCTGACGGCCTCGCGCGTGGGTCGCATCGCGCCGGTCAGCCGGGAGATGATTCTCAACTACGTCTCGCACCACACGCTGGGTCTGCCCAAGTCCTACTGAGCACTGAGCACATCCCGACGAGGAGGGGGGAACGGCCATGGCACAGCCGGCCGTGTTCCACAGCGAGTATCCCGCGGTTCCCGCCATCGACCTGCCCATCCACGAGGCCGTACTGGGGCACGCCGCCGAGTTCGGCGACCGGCCCGCGCTCGTCGACGGGGTGGAGGGCACGACGCTCACCTACGCGCAGCTCGACTCCTTCACCCGCCGTATCGCGGCGGCGCTGGCGGAGTCCGGACTGCGCAAGGGCGACGTCCTCGCCCTGCACAGCCCCAACACCATCGCCTACCCGCCGGTCTTCTACGGCGCCACCCGCGCCGGCGCGGCCGTCACCACGGTGCATCCGCTCGCCACCGCCGAGGAGTTCGCGCGGCAGCTGCGCGACAGCGGCGCCTCGTGGATCGTCACCGTCTCGCCCCTGCTGGAGACCGCCCGCAAGGCCGCCGAACAGGCGGGCGGCGTACGGGAGATCCTGGTCTGCGACAGTGCCGAGGGCCACCGTTCGGTGCTGGACCTGCTGGGCTCCACCGCGCCCGAGCCGGTGATCGCCTTCGACCCGGGTGAGGACGTGGCCGCGCTGCCGTATTCCTCGGGCACCACGGGTGTGCCCAAGGGTGTGATGCTGACCCACCGCAACATCGCCACCAACCTGGCCCAGCTCGACCCGGCGCTGTCGATGGGACCCGGGCACCGCATCCTGGCCGTGCTCCCGTTCTTCCACATCTACGGGCTCACCGCGCTCATGAACGCGCCGCTGCGCAAGGGCGCCACGGTCGTGGTGCTGCCGCGCTTCGACCTCGAGCAGTTCCTGAAGGCGGTGGCGACCCACCGGGTGCAGGGGCTGTTCGTGGCCCCTCCGATCGTGCTGGCGCTCGCCAAGCACCCGGCGGTCGCCGCGCACGACCTCAGCTCGCTGGAGTACGTGCTGTGCTCGGCGGCGCCGCTCGACGCCGAGCTTGCCCAGGCCTGCTCGAAACGGCTGGGGCTGCCGCCGATCCTTCAGGCGTACGGGATGACGGAACTCTCCCCCGGCACGCACGTGGTGCCTCTTGACGCGCGCGACGCGCCGCCCGGCGCGGTCGGCAAGCTGCTGCCCGGCACCGAGATGCGCATCGTCCCGCTCGACGAGGACGCGGCCGCCGAGGACGCCGGGGAGATCCTCATCCGCGGTCCGCAGGTCATGAAGGGCTATCTGGGACGGCCCGACGAGACCGCCGCCATGATCGACGAGGAGGGCTGGCTGCACACCGGCGACGTCGGCCGGGTGGACGCCGGCGGGTGGCTCCACGTCGTCGACCGGGTCAAGGAGCTGATCAAGTACAAGGGCTACCAGGTGCCGCCCGCCGAACTGGAGGCCGTGCTGCTCACCGACCCGCGGGTGGCCGACGCCGCGGTCATCGGCGTGCTGGACGGGGACGGCAACGAGATCCCCAAGGCGTACGTGGTGCCGCAGCAGGGGGTCTCCCTCACCGCGGACGACGTCATGGCGCACGTGGCCGTGCAGGTCGCCCCGTACAAGAAGGTGCGCCGGGTGGAGTTCACCGACGCGATACCGAGGGCCGCCAGCGGCAAGATCCTCAGGCGCGAACTGCGCGCCCGGGAAAGGGGAACCGGCTGATGACCGACGACGCCGCGGCACCTTGTGTGCGGAGCGCGTACGACCGGGGGGTCACCACGCTCACGCTGGACTCCCCGCACAACCGCAACGCGCTCTCCGCACGCATGGTCGACGAGCTGTCCGACGCGCTGGCGCACGCCGGCAAGGACCCGGCGACGCGGGCGGTGCTGCTCACGCACACCGGCGGCACCTTCTGCGCGGGCGCGGACCTGAAGGAGGCGACGTCGCCGGAGGGGCCGCGGCGGCTCGTGGCGCTGCTGCGGGCGATCGTGGAACTGCCCAAGCCGGTCGTGGCGCATGTGACGGGCCATGTGCGCGCGGGCGGCCTCGGGCTGCTGGCGGCCTGTGACGTCCCGGTGGCGGGGCCGGGGGCGAGCTTCGCCTTCACCGAGGCGCGGCTCGGCCTCGCCCCCGCCGTGATCTCGCTGACGGTGCTGCCGCGCATGGACGCCCGGGCCGCCGCCCGCCACTACCTGACGGGGGAGGTCTTCGACACCGCGGAGGCCGTCCGCACCGGCCTGGTAGCCGCCCCGGAGGAGGCGCTGGACGGCATCCTCGCGGGGCTGCGGGCGGGATCTCCGCAGGGGCTCGCCGAATCGAAGGCGCTGACGACGGCCGCCGTGCTGCGCGTCTTCGACCGGGACGCGACGGCGCTGGTCGAGCGGTCGGCCCGGCTGTTCGGCTCGCCCGAGGCGGCGCAGGGGATGCGGGCCTTCCTCGAACGGCGGTCCGCGCCATGGGCGCTGTGACCGCCACCGCCCGTACGCCCAAGCAGGACCGCAGCCGCGCCACGCGGCAGCGGCTGCTGGAGGCGGCCGTCGCCTGCCTGGCCGAGCGCGGCTGGGCGGGCAGCACGGTGGCGGTGGTCGCGGAGCGGGCGGGGGTGTCGCGGGGGGCGGCCCAGCACCACTTCCCCACCCGCGAGGACCTGTTCACCGGGGCGATCGAGTTCGTCGCCGAGCAGTGGCTGGTCGCCCTGCGGGAGCACGCGCACGCCCTCCCCCGCGAGGGGGTGCCGCGCACGCACGCCGTGGTCGGCATGGTCGTCGAGCTCTACACGGGGCCGATCTTCCGCGCGGCGCTGCACCTGTGGGTGGCGGCGGCGAACGAGGAGCAACTGCGTCCCCGGGTGACCGCCCTGGAGTCGCGCATCGGGCGGGAGGCGCACCGGCTCGCCGTGGAGATGCTCGACGCGGACGAGGCGGTGACCGGGGTCAGGGAGACCGTGCAGGCCACCCTCGACATGGCGCGGGGTCTGGGTCTGGCGAACCTGCTGAGCGACGACAGCGCACGCCGCGCGGGCATCGTCCGCGAGTGGTCGGCGGTCCTGGACGGGGTGCTGCGCCGCGGAATCTGAGTCGCCGCCTGTCGGTGGCGGGACGCGCCGGCACCGCGGAACCCCGCGGGCAGGGTCCGCCCGGGGAGGCCCCGTGACCACCGACCGCGACCCGCTCGCCGTGCGCGCGAAGGTGCGCGCCTTCGCGCTCACGCTCCCCGGCTCGGCCGAGGAGTTCCCCTGGGGCGAGAGCGTCGTCAAGGTCGGCAAGAAGGTCTTCGGCTTCCTCGGCGCCGGCGACGGGAGCCACCCGCCCGGCATCAACGTCAAACTCAAGGACCCCCGGCTCCACGAGCACGCCCTGTCGGTCCCCGGCGCCCAGCCCTCGGGTCACGGCCCGGGCGGGGCAGGCTGGGTCTCCGTCCCCCTCACCGGGGACGCACCCGCCGTGGAGGTGCTGTGCGACTGGGTCGAGGAGAGCTACCGCGTGGTCGCCCCGAAGCGGCTCGTCACGGAGCTGGACGCCCGTTAGGCTCCGGCGTCGCGCCGATCACGGCGGCGGTCTCCTCGTCGAGCGGATAGGGCCGCTCCCGCGGCAGCAGCGCGGCGGCCGCCTCGCGGTCGCCGGAGCGCACGAGCTCGTGGACGCGGTGGGCGAGCACCGTGACGTCACGGACGCCGACGATCCAGTGGTCGGCGTAGTCGCGCGTCGCGCGGCCGGTGAGCCCGAGCTGCAGCGAGCGGTACGGCAGCGGACGCAGAAGGAGGTCGCGCTCCGGGTCCCACTGGACCCGGACCTGCGTGCTCCGCACGCGCTCGGCCCAGGTCTCACGGTCGGGGTACACCGAGCGGTCGAAGTGCGACAGGCAGGCCCGGCGGAGCGCCGAGCCGAAGCCGTCGCGGCTGATGTCGAGGGCGAGCACCCGCTCCTGCCCCTCCTTACGGCCCCAGCCGCTGCGGTACATCATCCACAGGAAGGACGGCTTGATCCACGTCATCCGGGAGCGGCTCCAGCTCTCCGGGAAGCGGCCGTGAAGCGCGGTGTGGTCGCCGATCGCTGGGCGGTACGCCTGATAGACCGTCACGGTGTCGTCGGTGTACGCGGCCCTGATCATCCGCCGCGGCATCTCGGTGTTCTCCATGATGCGGGCATCCTGCCCACGGCGTCCGCCCTCGCGCCACGGGTTTTACCCTGGTCCGACCCCGGCGGCGGGCCGTGCGATGCGGAGCACCGGTACCTCGCCTAGCCTGGAATCCCGAGCCGCCATCGGTACGGAGGGCCCGGCGAACCGCACCGCACCCTGGTGGGAGGTACGCGGTGGGCACTGTCTCCTTTCTCATCGTCATCGTCATCGTCACGGCCCTCGCCTTCGACTTCACCAACGGCTTCCACGACACGGCCAACTCCATGGCGACGTCGATCGCCACGGGCGCCCTCGCGCCCCGGGTGGCCGTGGCCGTGGCCGGTGTGCTGAACCTGCTGGGTGCCTTCCTGTCCACCGAGGTCGCCAAGACCATCTCCAACGGCATCGTCGACGACGCCCGGGTGTCCGCCGCGATGATCTTCGCCGGGCTGGTGGGGGCCATCCTGTGGAACCTCGTCACCTGGCTGCTCGGCCTGCCCTCCAGTTCCTCGCACGCGCTGTTCGGCGGGCTCATCGGCGCGGTCTGGGTGGGCGCGGGCGCGTCCGCCGTCAACGCGGGCGAGGTCCTGGAGAAGATCGTCGTCCCGGCGGTCGCCTCACCGGTCGTGGCCTGCGTGGTCGCGATGCTGGCCACCTACCTGGCCTATGTGATCACCAGACGGACCCGGGGCGACAGGGTGAAACGGGGCTTCCGGGCCGGCCAGGTCGGCTCCGCCTCGCTCGTGGCGCTCGCCCACGGCACCAACGACGCGCAGAAGACGATGGGCGTCATCACGCTGACGCTCATCTCCGGGGGCCTGCTCGCGCCCGGCACCGGCCCGCCGTGGTGGGTGGTGCTGAGCGCCGGGCTGGCGATCGCGCTCGGCACGTACATGGGCGGCTGGCGGATCATCCGCACCATGGGCAAGGGACTGACCGACATCCAGACCCCGCAGGGCTTCGCCGCGGAGACCAGCGCGGCCTCCGTGATCCTCGCTTCCTCGCACATGGGCTTCGCGCTCTCCACCACCCAGGTCTGCACCGGCAGCATCCTGGGTGCCGGACTGGGCCGCAGACTCGCCCACGTGCGCTGGGGAGTCGCCGGGCGGATCGCGGTGTCCTGGGTGCTGACGCTCCCGGCGGCGGCGGCCGTGGGCGGGGTGGCGGCCTGGGTCGCGGACCACGGCGACCTGGGCGTCGCGCTGGTGGCGGGTGTGGCCGTCGTCGCCGCGGCGGGGTTCTACCTGCTGTCGCGGCGCCGCCCGGTGAACGCGGACAACGTCAACGACGCGCGGGCCGGTGCGCCGGAGCCGAGCCCCGCCGGCCAGTCGTCCCCGTAGCGGTGAGGAGGGGATCCGCATGGACGTCAAGTGGGGCAACCTCGGCAGCGTGTTCGGGGCCAGCCTCGGCATCACGATCGCCGTCGTGGTGATGTTCTCGCTGGGTGTCGCCGCATGGGGCCGCGCCGGCAGCGGCCCGCGCGACGGGCAGCCGCGCGCCGGGCAGGAGAAGGCGGCCCTGGCCGTGGCGGCCCTGTGCTTCGCGGCGTGCCTGGCGGTGGCGGCCTACGGGATCGACGTGATCGTCCCGGGCTGAGGCGGACGGCCCCGGCCGCCCCGCCCGGCCGCTACCGCGGGTAGAGCTGGAACACCACCGCCGGACGGCCCCCGAAGCGCCACGCCGCGATCTCCAGGCCGCGGCCGACGACTTCGCGCGCGTAGTCGGCCGTTCCCGGTCGCTGAGCGCCGGGACGTACCCCGTTCACGGCGGTCAGGTCGCACCGGGGTCCCGCGCAGTGGGTTCCTCCGCAAGGCGCTTGAGGGCGCAACCAAGTGGTTGCACGTCGCGCGATCCGGCGTCCGTCAGTCCGTGAGCAGGGCCTCCCGCAGGTCGGCGATCAGGGCGTCGTCCGTGCCGAGTCGCGCGCGGGCATAGCCCTCGACGGAACCGTGCTCGGCGGTCAGGCCGGCGAGGAAGATCCGCATCGCGTCGGCGGGTGCCCGTCCCCAGCCGGACCAGCGCAGGCTCCGCTCCGGGTTGGCCGCCGTCCAGTCCGCGAGCAGACGGGCGGTCGCCAGCTCGCTCAGCGCGTAGTCGGCGACGATGTCCTCCTCCGGCACCCCCAGCAGCCCGAGCACCAGCGCCGCCAGCAGACCCGTGCGGTCCTTGCCCGCCGCGCAGTGGAAGACCAGGGGTCCATTGCCCTCCGCGGCGATCAGCTCCAGCGCCCGCGTCAGTTCCTTGACGCCGTCGGCGGCGACCTCCGCGTGCAGCCGCGCGTAGAAGGCGGTCGTCTCGACCTCCGGCCCGAACGCGGTCTGGTCATAGGGCCGGTGCTCGATGCTGAGGTTGTGGTAGGCGACCCCGGTGGCCTCCGGGACACGGCCCTTGGCCTCGATCTCGAAGGGGTAGCGCAGGTCGATGACCGTACGCACCCCGAGGCCGGTGAACCGCTCCAGGTCCGCGCCCCCGAGCTTCGAGAGCGCGTCGGAACGGTAGAGCCTCCCCCAGCGCACGGCGCGGCCCTCGGCCGTGCGGTAGCCGCCCAGGTCACGGAAGTTGTGCAGACGCTCGAACGCGATGTGTCGCCCCATGGGGGGACCCTACGGGCCGGCCGTCCGCTTCAGAAGATCGCCTGCCCGGGGACGAGGATCCCCCGGGGGTCGTAGCGCCGCCTGGCGGCCGCCAGGGCGGGCCACGCGGAGCCGAAGTGGACGCGCCAGTCGGCACGGCCGAACGGGACGGAGCCGACCGGGTACTGCGTGCCGCCGGCCGCCCGGGCGGCCTCGAACGCGGTCCGGTTGGCGGCCAGGAGGCGGTCGACCGTCGCGGTGTCCTGCGGCGGGGTGGTGCGCAGCACGGCGAGCAGGTACGGGACCGGGTCCTGGCCGGCCCGCAGCAGGGGCCGGTGCAGGTGCTCGCGCAGCAGCGGGTAGAGGAGCACGACGCCGGGGCCGAGGTCGGCGGGCGTGAGCGCGTCGAGGATGCCGCCGGCCACGGCGGCCGCCTTCTCGCCGGGGATGAGCAGGTTGAGCCAGGGGTGGGCGAAGTCCCACAGGCCGGCGGCCTTGAGTGCCGCCACCGAGGGGGCCAGCCGGTCGAGGAAGTCGAAGTAGCCGAGGTCCTCGGTCTGCACGCCCGCGGCGTCGTGGCGCAGCCCCGCCAGCAGCGCGGCGTCGTCGGGCGCGGCGTCGTAGGAGACGGCCTCCAGGACGTAGCCGCGGAAGGCTCCGTTCGCGTCCGGGACGACCTGGCCCTCCACGTAGCCGAACCGGCCGTCGGTGACGAGCAGTCGCTGGTCGGCGAGGAAGGTCCCCAGGTCGTGGTACGGCAGCAGATAGTGCCGGACCGTCGTCGGGGCCTTCACCAGGCGCAGCGTGGCGGAGACGATGACGGCGCACTGGCCCAGGCCCGCCAGCACCGCCTCGAACAGGTCCCGGTGCCGCGACGGGGAGCAGCGCACCAGTTCGCCCGCGCCGGTGACGACCTGCAGTTCGGTGACGTTGTCGACCTGCGCGCCGTGGTGGTGGCTCTGGCCGCCGAGTCCGCCGACGGACAGCGTGCCGCCGACGGAGAGTTCGAGGTAGTCGGTGAAGACGGGCGGCGTGAGGCCGTGCGCGAGGGTGGCCCTGGTGACGTCGCTCCACTTGGCCCCGGCGCCGACGGTGACGGTACGGCTGCGCGGCCCGACCGGGCCGATGTGCGCCAGCGGTGTGGTCTCGACGACCAGGCCGCCGTCCACCTGGGCCTGGCCGGACGTCCCGTGGCCCTGGCCGCGCGGCGCCGCCTTCAGGTTGTGCCGGTTGCAGAAGCGCACCATGGCGACCACGTCGTCCACCGACCCCGGCCGCAGCACCGCGGCCGGCCTGCGGTGCACGATGTGCCCGAAGTCGTCCGCGGCGGCGCCGAGCGAGGCGTCGTCGGTGAGCAGCGTCCCGTCCAGGTGGGGCAGCCCCACCAAGGCGTCGTCCGCCCGGTCCGCGGCCGTCCCGGCAGCGGCCCAGCTTCTGCCGATCGGGTCGAAGCCGACGACCGCGGCACCCGCGGCCGTCGCCGCCGTCCGCAACATGGCACGCCTGGACGGAAGTCGGGACATGCGCGCTCCCCCTGAACGGGTCGGTTCACGGTGCAACAATTGGCGATTCTAGGCCTGGTTGCGCCCTGTCGGCGGGAAGTCGCTCAATCCCGTGGGGGCCACCCGCCACGCGGACCGACCGGTCGCCGGGCGGCCCGCCGAGCGGGCCGCCCGAGTGATCATCCGAGCGAGTTCCACCGGGAGTCGGTCGCGGCGGCCACGAGCTGGTCCATGCTCAGGGCGGGTGCGGAACGGGTGGGGGGCCGGTGGTAGGCGCCGGAGTTGAGTTCCGCGATGACGACCCGCAGACCGTCGGGACGCAGGGTGTCGGCCTTCCACTGCCGGATCCCCGCTCCGCCCTTGTCGCCCCGTCCCTTCTCGGTGTCCACCAGGGTGCCGTCCGGCAGGGTCTCGGGATTCGAGAAGCGCAGGTCCCCGGTGCGCTCCGGGTCCCAGTGCTGGACGTTGACCTCGACCAGAGTGGCCCCGTGGCCGTCGTCCACGGTGACGTGGGCGTAGCCCTCCTCGCCGACCGGCTGCGTGATCTTCAGCCCTGACGGCATGACCGCCTTGAGGCGCTCGAGGATCTCCTTGCCGCTCACCTCACCCGATCCCGCGGCGGGCTCCTCCGGCGTGGCCGACGGGTCGGGGAACGAGGCGAGCACCCGCTTCCACTCCGGTGCGCCCACCAGGGCGGCGAGTTGGGCCGCGCTCAACGGCGGGTGGTCCCGGGTGGTGTGCTCGGCCTTCTGCTCGGTCGCGTTCCACTCGTCGACCGCGATCACGAAGCCGTCCAGGGTGGTCAGGACGGCCCGCCAGTTCTCGGGCCCCTCGCGTTCGTCCTGGTACTCCCAGGTCTTGAGGACCACCAGCACCGACCCGTTCGCGAGTTCCGTACGGGTGCAGGCGCTGCCCTGCTTCATGGTCGTGAGGTCGGGACAACGCGTGAGGTCCCGACCCGGCGTGGCGCGGCTGAGGTCGACGGCGATCGTCGAGGCGCCTCGGCCGTCGTCCCAGAGGACCTGGGCCCTGGGCCACATGTCCGCCGCGGGTCCCGTGTCCGTGGCGTGCCCGCTGAGGATCCTGCCCTCGGGGAGGAGGCCTTCGAAGAGGGCGAGCATCTTCCGGTCGGAGGGCGTCTCGGACCCCCATCCGGGGTTGGGGTCCGTCACCGCCGCCGCGGGGCCGGTGCTCTGTGCGTCCCCGCGCGGTACGACCAGCGCGGCCGTCATCCCCGCGGCCGCCACCGCGGCGACGGTACCGGCGACGGCGGCCGTCCGGCGACGGCGGGATCGCCGGCCCCGGGTGTGGGCGGTCGCGACCAGGGCGCCGCCGTCGGTGCTGAAGGTGGCGCCGGTGCGCCGCAGTGCGGCGCCGAGGTCGTCTTCGAAGGGCATGGTGGACCACCGTCCGGAGGAGAAGGGCAAGAGGAGGGAAGAGAGGGCGAGAGGGGGGGTCAGTAGGTGGAGACGAGTTCCGCGAGGCTGTCGCCGAGCAGTTCGCGGAGCTTGGCGAGGGCGCGGACCGAGCGGGTGCGCACGGCGCTGGAGCTGGCCCGCATGGCGTCGGCGGTCTCCTCGATGCTGCGGTCCTCCCAGTAGCGCAGGACCACGACCGCCCGGTCCTTGGGTGGCAGCCGGGTCAGCGCGTCGAGGAGGGTGAGCCGCAGCAGCGCGGTGTCACTGTCGGAGCCGTCGGCGCCCGCGGGCACGTCGGGGAGTTCCCCCGTGGGGGACTCGCCGCTGCTGCGCCGCCGCCGGTGGGTCAGGAAGGTGCGGACGAGCACGGTCTGGGCGTAGCCGGCGGGGTTGCCGACCCGGGACACCCGCCGCCAGGTGACGTACAGCTTGCCGAGGGTCTCCTGCACCAGATCCTCGGCGAGGTGGGTGTCACCGCCGGTGAGCAGGCACGCCGACCGGAAGAGGTGTCCCGCGCGGCTCGCCGCGAAGTCCAGGTACTCCTTTGTACGGTCCTCGTGCATGCCCCACCCCGTTGTCGTCCGGCACCGCCCTCACCTCACTGACGTCGTGAGGGCGGGAAAATGTTGCACCGCCACAGCAGGAGCACGGGGAGCAGGAGCGGAAGCGCCGCGAGGGCGAACAGCGGTCCCGGCCCCGACCAGTGCGAGCCCAGGGCCCAGAGGCCGAAGAGCAGCAGCGACCCGGCCTCGGAGCCCAGGCCGGCCAGGGAGGTGACCGTCGCGCGGGTGCGGTCGGTGATGCGCTCCTGGAGGGCGGCGTCGGCGGCGGTCGTCGCCCAGTCGAGGACGCCGAAGGCCAGGGCCACCAGGGCCACGCCCGCCGGATGCGCGCCTGCCGCGCCCGCGGCCAGGCAGACCGCGGCCGCCACCGGCGCGAGCGGCGCCCAGCGCGTTCCGCGACCGGCGAGCCAGCCGCCGGCCACGGCTCCCGCGGTCACCAGGAGGACGAGCAGGGGGACGTGGGACGCCCGCACGCCGGTCGCCTGAGCGAGCAGGGGGACGTACTCGTCCAGCGCGGTCGCACCGGCCAGCAGGGAGACGACCGCCACCATGCGCCCGGCGCCGGGGGTGTGCCGGGCCTGGCCCAGGGCCTCGCGCAGCAGCCCGGTGTACGAGGCGGCTGCACCGGCCTCGGCGGGGGCGGCCGCCCGGGCACGGGGCTCCGGCAGCGCGAGGGCGGAGGCGGCGGTCAGCACGGTGACCGCGACGCTGGCGAGTCCGACGGCGCGGACGCCGCCGGCCGCGAGAAGCGGCCCGGCCAGCGCGGTCGCGACCAGGGCCGCCGTGGTGCCGAGTGCCTGGGCCCGGCCGGTGAGGCGGGCGTAGGCGTGGCGGGCGCCGACACGGTTCAGCTCCTCGTGCACCAGGGCCTGCAGCGCCCCGGAGCGCAGCGCGGACCCGGCGCCCCACAGGACGAATCCGGCCGCGAAGGACGCGTAGCACGGCCACAGCGTCCACAGCGTGAAGCCCGCCCCGGCCAGCAGGGGCGCGACGAAGAGCAGGGCGCGCCGGGAGAAGCGATCGGCCCACACGCCCGAGGGCACCTCGAGCAGGAACGCCGTGAGCGACCACACGGCGAACAGCGAGGAGATCCCGGCCTCGGACAGCCCGGCGCCGGCGAAGAGCACCGCGTACACCGGGTAGAGCGGGATCAGGTCCTCGAGGAAGGCGTAGGCGTAGAGCCTGCGCGCCAGAGGGGACTCCGGTGAGGATCAATGTCGCCATGTCATGGGACGAGCGTAGCCGGGTACGAACCGAATGAGGAGGCGTTTTCCATGCGTATGGGACGTACCGGGAATGAGCCCCTGCGGGCTCGCAGCGCATTGCGGACGCGGCTCGCGCTGGCGGCCTTCGGGCTGGCCTGGGCGATCGCGGGGACGGTTCTCTTCGCGGAGCTCGGGCGCACCGGGTGGGCCGTGTTCTTCGGCCTGCTGGCGCTCGCCGCGGCCATCGATCTCGTCGTGATCGTGCGGCACATCCGCCAGGGCGCGCACTGGCAGCCGGGTCGCGACGTCCCGCCCTACGAACCGCTCCGCAAGCGCTGAGGCACGACCGCGGCGCCGGAACGCCGTGCGCACGGCCGGCCACGCAGGGGTACCCACGGGCACGCAAAGGCCGAGGGCCCGGTGCTTTCGCACCGGGCCCTCGGCTTCAGTAGCGGGGACAGGATTTGAACCTGCGACCTCTGGGTTATGAGCCCAGCGAGCTACCGAGCTGCTCCACCCCGCGTCGTTGAACAGAACCTTACGGGGTCTCGGCGCCAGGACCAAATCCATATCCGGTCAGGCTTCCGGGGCTGTGGTCCCAGTCCCTCCGTGGCGCTCACCTTTCCGGGGGCCCAGCAGCGGATCGACACACCTCGCGAGCACCTCCAGGATGTGCTGTTCACCGCCCACCACACACAGGTCGTCGGTGCCCCCAGCCGGGCCGGGGGAGATCGGTCGGGTCCTCGCCCTGACACAAAGCGCACTGTCGATCGACATAGGCCTTCTCCGGTGAGCCACGACTCCGTCTCCCGGCGCGTGCGCGCACCGCTCGCCCTCAGCCGGGTCGCCCGCCTCCGTCGATCCGGTCCAGCACCGCCATGAGCTCGTCGCAATAGGTGCGGAACATGGACTGCTCCAGCGGCGTCACGACGCCCATGCGGTTGTGCACCATGGGGTTGCGGACCTTTGCGAGCAGGGCGAACCGCACCTCCCAGTAGGCCTTGTCGCGACCGAGAAGTTTGCCGAAGACATCCCAGTGGGAGGCCATCAGGTCGTACAGGTCCCGTGGATAGGTGAAGTCGAGAAGACGGCCGGATGCGCGGTCACCGTATGTACGCAGCTCGCGGTCACGAAGCTCGGCGCAGCGGTCCAGGAGCGGCGCGACCTTGGGGCCGCGGGCCTTACGCAGACCGCCCTCCCAATCCTCGCCGTAACGTGCGATGAATCCGCTCTCGACGAGGTCCCGAACGCGCTGCTCGACCGCCATCCAATTGTCCCAGTGCCCGAGGCTGCGTCCGATGACGGTCAGATAGTGCTGAAAATCCTCGGAGAACGCGCGGTAGGTATCTCCCCGAACGACCAGCAGCCCCTGCTGCAGAAGGATCTGGGCGTCCTCCGGCGTCACCTCCAGTTGCGGGCCGAGCACGACCTCGAGAATCGCCCGCAAGCGTCCGTCCGTCCGCAGCAGGTCCTCGAGGTCCCGGTAGTAGTACTGGAACTCCGCAGGCAGCGGCGTGGCGTGGCGATCTATCGCCACCTTGAGGGATCCGCCGGGGACGCCGGCGGAGCACACGCGGTCGAGCAGAACACTCGCCAGGTACGGGTGCCCGCCCGTCAGCTCGGCCAGCCGGTCAACCGGCCCGGGGGCCTCAGCGGCACGTGAAGCCAACTGGGCGAGCTCATCGTCCTCGAAACAGGTCAGGAAGACCGAGCGGAAGATCCCGGCGAAGGTGGACTCGTCAGGATCGGCCATATCCACGATGTCCCGCAATTCACGGCGCGATGTGGTGACGAGACCGATGTTCCAATCCAGGTTGTAGGCCATCTCGCGAAGCGCCTGGAAGGTTCCGGGCTCGGCCCGGAAGACCTCGCGGGCCGCGTCGAATTCATCGAGCACGAGCACCACACGCCAGTCGCGGCGACGCACCAGTCGCAGGAACTCCTGGGTCTCCAACTGAACTTCGAGCCACGGGACGCCCTCGGCGAGAGCGCGGTCACGGGCACGGACGAGACGTCGGTCTCCAGCGCATTCGGGAGCCGCCTCCTCCATCAGCTCCCAGACTTCGTCGACGAGACGGCGCAACACCTTCGTGATGCCCCCCTGGGTGCGGACGTTCATCCACACCGGCAGCAGCCTGGGGTACGTCTGCCGGGCTTCGGGACGCATGAACAGGTGATAGGCGAGTGAGGACTTTCCGATGCGAGGCGGTCCGATGATCGCGGTCGCCCCAGCGACCGGCTGTTCGAGGACTCGCTCCCGCACGATGCGAAGTTCCTCGGCGCGACCCACGTGCGCATCGCCGTACACGGGGTGGCCGACCGTCGCGAACGGGTTGACGGACCACCTCCCCTGGAGGGCGGACTGCGATGTGTCCGACATGCGCTCACGCCCTCCTGTGGGACAGCCACTCGGCGAACAGTCCGACCTTGATCCGGAACCTTCCCTCCGACGCCTGCTCGATCACGTCACGACGCAGCAGGTCCTCTATCACGCGTTGCCCGTCGGTGAGTTCACGCGCCCTGCGGCCGTCGAGGTACACGTCCTTGCCCACACCCTCAAGGGCGCCCTTCAGTACAGCGAGTACCACGTCGCCCCGCAGCTCGCTCACGTCCGCGTCGCCAGGAGTCAGAAGGTTGTCGAATTGCTCCTGCGGCAGTGCGCGTTCCCCGCGCACCAACGAGGCCGCGACGGCGTCCACATGTGCGGGACCGATAAGGGGCTGGCGCAGTCCGTTCATGTGCTGGACCAGACGGTTGCAGAAGAGCTGGATGTAGTACGGGCTACGCGCGGTCAGTTCGACCACACGCTGCACGGAGTCGCCTCGGTAGCGGCTCTCCCCACCGGGCAGCGCGATGGGCTCGGTGATGAGTGCCTCCGCGGAATCCTGGTCAAGGTAGGAGACAGGTTCCTGGCGGGCCACCTGGAACTCGTTCGGGAAAGCCTTGAGGAAGCGAGGCATCAAGTCGTTGCCCACCACGACGCTCGAGAACATCTTGCCCTCGAGCATGGCCTTCCACGACTTCATGAACTCCCGCGGCAGCACACCACGTTCGATTGCCGAATACAGCACTGTGAACTCGTCCAGAAGCAGTACGAGGCGCCAGTTCCGGTAGGCCTCGCTGCGGCGCATCCGCTGCCGCATGTCGTACATGTACTCATCGAAGTGGAGGTTCGGGGTGCCGCTGTCGATGAACGCGGTGAGGCTGGGGCGGTCCAAACCCAGCGCCGGGTGCCCGGCGTCTTCCAGCTCCTCCAGCCGGCGGTGGAACGCGGTGGCGATGAGAAAGTACAAGGTCCCGTGGTCGATCTTGCTGGCGATCTCGAGAAGGCTCAGCTTCGCGGCCAACACCGGCGGCGCGAGTTCTTCCTGCAGATGGTGCAGGACGGACGACTTGCCGACCCGTTTCTGTCCGTAGATGACCACACACGTCGCGTCGGCACGGTGGAAGGTGTCCACAAGGATCGCGAGCAGCGCGTCGCGCCCGAAGAACATCCGGCGGTCCTGGACGGGAGCGCCCTCGGCGTACGGATTGTGGATGGCCTCCCACCGCTGAGCGTCGCTGAGCTGCAGAGACAGAGTGCTGACCTCGCTGGCGAGGACGCGTTCGGAGCGCGAGGAGTACTCCAGTCGAAACCGCAGCGTCGCGAACTGCTCGCGGATGGCCTTCGGTGTCACTGTCAGCGATACCGTGCAGGTCTCGGTTTGCTCGTCTCTCAGCGTGTGCGCGACCGGGACGGCGGTCTCGACCGGCTCATAGTCCTCGTCGTTGCGCAGAACGCGCAGCTGCACCCCGCCCGCCGGGGAGCGGTGCGCAGGATTGGTCACCGACAGTTGCACCTGGATGACGTTCGCCGCGTCCGGGGTGTAGGCGGACAGCACTTCCTTGACCGCGAGGTCGGTCGGCTCGGCGGCCCTCTGCACCTGCGCGAAGTGCTCGGTCAGCGCGCGGTCCACGTTGTTCAGCAGCGGCACGAGGTATTCGACGCTGAGCCGGGTCGGCAGCCGCTCGATGGTCGCCACCAGCTCGCGGATCGAGGTGCCAATGCGCGAGGAGAGCCGCTCCTGTTCGAGGTACGACGGCTGTTCCAGATATCCCCGCAGCTCCGCCAAGACCCCGGCCGCCTTGTTCAGCCGGTCCCGGTCCAGCGGCGGGGTGTACGCGGTGTCCGCAGCGCTTTCCAGGACACCCCGGTCCTCGGTCAGCGTACCCAGCGGTTCAGGGCGCTGCAGAAGCGCCTGCAGCATCGTGCGCTGCAGGTCCAAGAGACGGACGTGCGTACGCAGCGCCTGGTCCCACAAGGTCAGGTAGGCGTCCTGACTCGTGGACGCGGATGTCTCGCCCAGGAAGTCGCGCAACTCCCGGAAGAGGACGTCACGGATCTGGTTGTCACGGTAGGTGATCGACATGATCTCCCGCCGGACCCGCAGGGGAGACACCGAGAGAAGACCGACGAGGCCCATCGCAAGAGGCTTGTGGCGGCTCTTGTCCTCCATGACCCAGTGCGCACACTCCACGAACGTGTAGCGGCTCTTGGGCTCCTCCCAGCCGGGGTCCAGATAGGAGGCGACAAACTGCTTGACCTTCAACTCGCTCATGTTGTCCCAGCCACCGCCGAGAGCCACGGCCTCCGTGTAGTAGGAGCGGGTCACCTCGGGCGCGCGGCGTTCCGCGGCACACAGGTCGCCCATCGCCGCGCCGAAAGCCCGCAGGGAGCGCAGGAAGCGCGGATCGGTGGTCTGGCTGATGTCCCGCAGGATGCGAGCGGCGGACAGATTGAACTCGGCGCGGTCTGCCGGACGTGAAGTACCGAGACGCTCGATGAGTTTGGTCAGCTCCTGGACGTCCTGCTCACCGAGGGAGCCTTCCTGAATGCGTACTGCGGCAACTCCCGCGTACTCACAGCGGTTGAGGTGCATACGGATCACCGCGCTCAACGACTCGGACTGTTCGGGTTGCCACTCGCTCTTCGCGAGGAGTTCGTCCAGCTTGTCCCACAGCCCCGTACGGACGGCTTTCGTGACCGCGTCGTGGATTGAACGGAACTCGGGATTGCGCGGACCGTGCGCGAGGAGCCGCTCTGCGGCATCAGTGGCCCGCTGCTTGTCGCGCTGCCGCTGGTAGACGGCGACCAGGCGTTTGAGCAACCCGGTGCGGGTCTGGTTCGGGTGCTCGCCGCGCAGCAGTCCTTCCAGGAGGAGGGCCGCCTCCGGAAGTCGTTTGCGGTCGGTGAGGATCGTGATGATCATGTTCTGGTGCTGCAGGGTCTCCTGCACCACCGCCCCGGGCTCACGGAGGACCTCGAGGGCCTCGTCGCTGCGGTGGTAGCGGTGCAGTCCCCACGCAAGGGCGCGCCGCGCCCGCTCGTGGCCCGGATCCTCGGCGATCGCCTGACGGTAGAGAGCCTCCGCCTTCTTCCAGTCCTTCTCCTGGGTGTCCGCGTGCTGCGCCCTGGCGTACAAGGTGGTGTTGCGGGGGCGCGGTGCCTGCGCTTTCAACGGCTTCGCCGGCTGAGCGGGCCGAAGGGTCCCCACGGCGCGGCTTCGCTCGGCGGTCAGGGCTGTCAGCTCCGCTTCGGCATGCACGGCGATCCCCGAAAGGTCCGGATCGCCGGGGAAGTCCACCAGGGCGCTGCGGGCGATGGCAATCGCCGCGTCGAAGTTGCCTTGCTGGAATTGCCGTCGAGCCGTCTCCGTCTGGCGCTGGAGGTCCTTCGCTGTCGCGTGGGCCGTGCCGAGTCCAGGCTTGGGGCGCCCGTTGACCGCGGCCGGGAAGGGCGCGGTGGGCTGGGCATGGTGTGCGGCAGGAGGGTGCGTCACGGGTTGGGGCCCCGGAGCGGCGGACATGCCGCCGTCCGAGAGACCGAACTGTTGCGACGTCCCGGGGCTGAGCACGTCCAGGACGCGGCACAGGTCGCCCGGGGCCGGGGCCTGACGCACCAGTAGGGACTCCAATGGGGCGGCCCGCTCGGGGAACAACCTGCTCACCAGGTACAGCGCCGCTCTCGTCGCCACACGCCTGGGCTCGGGTCCCGCGTCCACGGCACCAGCGAGGGCGTGGACGGCATGGACCGTGTCCCCCGCGTAAGAAGCCTGGTCCAGGAGGGCTCGCAGAAGCCTGTCGTCGGTGGCCTCCGCCGGAGTCGCGCGCAGTGCCGCGCCAAGAGCGGCCATCGCGTCGCCGATGCGCCCGGCACGGGCCCGGAGCACCGCGAGATCCCATGCGTAACGCCCGCCAAGATGCGCGGCCTGTTCCATCCACGCTTCGGCCTGGCTCCGGGTCGCATCGACCTCGCGCCAGTCCAGCAGACTCAATGCGGCAAGGTGCAGCCCGGGCGGGTAGCCGCTGGCCTCCGAGGCGGCTGCCAGGTCGCGTATCGCGGCACTGGCCTTGCTCACGTCCTGTGCCACGCGGGCTGATTCCAGCCGGTTCTTGGCACGCGCGAGATGTTGCTCGACCGATTTGTGCATGGTGTAGCCGAGGTCGACCACTGGATCGCGCTTAAAAGACGGTTTGCTGAGCGTGAGCTTGAACTCGCCTGGGCCGAACTCCGCTTCCAGCGGTTCCCAGAGAGAGGTGTCCCGCCGCACCGCGGAGACACTGCCCGGCGGGGCCGATGCCGGTTCCGGTCCACCGTCCTGAGGGGTGTCGGCCGCACTCGGGCCGGACTCCGCCGGACTTGGAGCCCTCCCGACGGCTACCGCACCCGGCAGATCGCCCGCCACCGTTGGTATGTCGAGAACCTCGATCAGTTCGATGGCCTCCGCGCTCACCAGCGCCGGCCCCCGCTCGGTGGCCAGCACCACGCTGCCGTTGCCGATCTCGGCGAGCCGTCCGCGTGTGGAACGGCCACCGCCGAGGTGAACGATCACGTCCATGCCCACCGAGTAGTACTGCTGGATCATCCCCGCGTCCACATGAGAACGGTAGACCATACGACGTCATATGAGAGGCCTTATGTACATCAACCATCCTTCAGGCGGACAGTTTTGTGCGGACCACCCTCTCCCACGACGCGCGCATCAGGGAAGTCCGAAGACGGCTCTGCACACACGCCCGGCGAAGGGAGCGCCGCAAGCCGGATCCCCCCGGCGGCCGAGGGGCTCTCGGGCGGCGGACGGCCGGCCGGAAAACCACGGGCTCCGGCAGGCGTGCCCCGGACCTCCTCGCCAGCGGGGGGCCGCGGCCAGAACCGCGGCCGTCACGAGGTCGACGACCGGCACGCCGACAGCGCGGGCCGGGAGGCCCGGGAGTGCACGGCGGGCGTGACGGACATCGCGACGGGAACGGTCACTCGCTCCATGGGCCGGGCACCCCGTAAATCCGTTGCCGGGGGCCCCGTCCCGGCGTAGCTTCGGCCGCGGCCCTGCCACCGTCCGATTGGAGAAGGCCGTTGCTCTTCTGAGGTCCGGGACACCGTGCCCGCGGCGCCGAACCGGCGACCGCGCGGGCCGTTGTGCGACCTCGGCCGTGAGCAGCCGCCCTGTGCAGCGCCCGCCTTCCGGTGTCCCCGTGTGCCGATCTGTCGTCATTCACGAGCACCCCGGAGGACCACATGGGACATCCCACCCTGTCCATCACCTGCGTCGACCTGTCCTTCGCCTGGCCGGACGGCACTCCCGTCCTGGACGGCTTCCAGCTCGCCGTCGGCCCCGGCCGCACCGGCCTGATCGGGCTCAACGGCTCGGGGAAGTCGACCCTGCTCAGGCTCGTCGCGGGCGAACTGACCCCCACCGACGGCACGGTGCGTGTCGCCGGCGAGGTCGGGTACCTGCCGCAGGACGTCGTCCTCGACACCGCGCTGCGGGTGGACGAGGCCCTGGGCATCGCCGATGCGCGGGCCGCCCTGCACGCCATCGAGGCCGGTGACGTACGCGAGGAGAACTTCGCGGCGGTCGGCGACGACTGGGACGTGGAGGAGCAGGCCCGGGCCGGGCTGGACGGCCTCGGGCTGGGCCACGTCGGCCTCGACCGGGTCGTCGGCGAGCTGTCCGGCGGCGAGTGCGTCCTGCTGCGGCTGGCGGCCCTGCTGCTGCGCCGGCCCGACGTGCTGCTGCTCGACGAGCCGACCAACAACCTGGACCTGGAGGCCAGGCGGCGGCTCCACGAGGCGGTCGCGGGCTGGAACGGCGTGCTGGTGGTCGTCTCCCACGACCGCGAACTGCTCCGGCACGTCGACCGGATCGCCGAACTGCGCGACGGCGGGGTCCGCTGGTACGGGGGCGACATCGAGACCTACGAGGAGGCCCTGGCCGTGGAGCAGGACGCCGCCGAGCGCATGCTGCGCGTCGCGGAGTCCGATGTGCGTCGGCAGAAGCGGGAGTTGGCCGACGCCAACGTCAAACTGGCCCGGCGGGTCCGGTACGGGCAGAAGATGTACGACACCAAGCGGGAGCCGCGCGCCGTGATGAAACTGCGCAAGCGCAGCGCCCAGGTCTCGGCGGGCAAGCACCGCGTCCTGCACACCGAGCGGCTGGCCGAGGCGAAGGACCGGCTGGACGAGGCCGTCGAGGCGGTGCGGGACGACGACGAGATCCGCGTCGACCTGCCGCACACCGCGGTCCCCGCGGGCCGGACCGTGCTGACGCTGCGTTCGCTGCGGACGGCGTACGGGGCACCGGCCGGGGACCTGGAGCTGCGCGGCCCGGAACGGATCGCGCTGGTCGGCCGGAACGGCGCCGGGAAGACGACGCTGCTGCGGACGATCACCGGCGAACTGCCCCCGGCCGCGGGTGAGGCGCTGGCACATGTGCCGCTGCGCTTCCTGCCGCAGCGGCTGGACGTCCTGGACGACGAGCTGTCGGTCGTGGCCAACGTGGCGCGGTTCGCCCCGGAGGCCACGGGCAACCGCATCCGCGCGTCGCTGGCCCGCTTCCTGTTCCGCGGTGGGCGGGCCGACCAGGCGGCCGGTTCGCTGTCGGGCGGGGAGCGGTTCCGGGCCTCGCTCGCGGCGCTGATGCTCGCCCAGCCGGCGCCGCAGCTGCTCCTGCTGGACGAGCCGACGAACAGCCTGGACATGGCGAGCGTACGGCAGTTGACGACGGCGCTGGCCTCCTACGAGGGGGCGCTGATCGTGGCGAGCCACGACCTGGCGTTCCTGCGGGGCATCGGCGTCACGCGCTGGCTGCGGCTCGACACCGAAGGGCTGACGCTCGTAGAGCCGCTGTGACGGGTGCGGTGCCGTCGCCGGCGGCGGGGCGCCCCCCGGTGCCCCGCCGCCGGTGTCCGTGGGCCGCCCGGCGGCTCCGTCAGCGGTACAGCTTGTTGACGGCGGTCCGGGTGGTCTTCTTGAAGGCCTTCAGCGGGATCTGGTCGAGGGTGCCCATCTGGCCCCACTCGACGACGGTGACGGTGCGGCCGTCGCGGCCGATGCCGTACAGCCGGACGTTGTGCTCGGACTCGGGGGGTGCGACGTGCACGCCGTAGACGTGTGCGCCCTCCTCCACGGCGAGGCCGCCGAAGTCCTTCCAGTCGGCCTGTGAGCCCGGGTTCTGCGCCAGGAAGCGCGCGGCGCAGCCCCGCACGGACTTGCGGAGCTCGGCGGCGAGGTCGCGCGCGGCCTTGCTGTTCTTGGTCGTGAAGGTGACCTGCTGGGCGTTGGTGTCCAGTTCGGTCCAGAAGGAGCGGTGCGAGACGCCCTTGCGGGGCAGGCCGCGCAGCGTGCAGGCGGTGCCGCCCTCGGGCAGGCCGCTCTTGACCCGGTCCGCGTACCAGGGCGAGTCGGGGTACGGCGGCAGTTCCTTCGGCGCGAGGAACCTCGGTGCCGCGGTGGGCGCGGCGGTGGCGCCGGCCTCCGCGGAACCGGCGGCCAGGAGCGAGGTGGCCGCGACCGTGGACATCGCGGTCACGGCGGCGCGGCGGACGAGTGTGCTGTTCAAGGTGGTTCCCCCGTGGTCAGGTCGTGGACGAGGACCGCCGCCGACGGGCGGCGGTGCTGGTCCCAGCCTGCGCGGCGCCGTCACGGCCCGGCAACAGCGGCGGCGGCTTCCGGGACGCTGGAACGGTTGCGCGTACCCTGGCCTGGGGAGACGTGAGCGCCCTGGAACGGGCGGCCGGGACACGGGAAGGCGTCGGGGGCGCGGGACATGGGTGGTACGGCGGCGGGCAGCGAGCACTTCGCCCGGAATTTACGTGAGCTGAAGGACCGTTCGGGGCTGAGCTACGGGCAGTTGGCGAGCCGGCTGCACGTCAGCACCTCGACCCTGCACCGCTATTGCAACGGCGACGCCGTGCCGGCGGACTACGCGGTCGTGGAGCGTCTGGCGCGGTTGTGCGGCGCGGGGCCGGAGGAACTGGTCGAGCTGCACCGCCGGTGGGTGCTCGCGGACGCGGTCCGGCGCGTGGGCAACCGCGGGGTCGCCGGTGCCGGGGCGGAGCGCGGCGAACAGGGTGACGGCGGCGCCGGGGAGGGTGGGGGCGAGGACGGCACGGACGGCGGCGAGGACGCCGCGCCCGCCGGTGGCGTCCCCGCCGCACGGGCACCCTTGCCGGTGCCCGAAGCGGCCGCCGGGGCGGCGGCCCCGGTCACGCCCGCCGAACTCGACCCGATCGGGACCGTCCCGCCGCCGCGGCGGCCGCGCTCCTGGCGCCGCCGGCTGTCCCGGCCGGCCGTCACCGGTTCGGTGGCCGCTCTGGTGCTCACCGGCGCCGCGCTGGCGATGACCGACGGCGCCGGCGGCGAGGGCCCGCCGGCCCGTGCCGCCACCTCCTCCTCCGCGCGCCCCGGCGGCACGGACGTCACACCCCCTTCGCCCGGCGGTACGGGTACCGTCCCGGTGTCACCCGGCGCGTCCCCCTCCGGCCGGACCCCGTCCACCGGGCCGTCGGTGAAGGACACGAAGGCCGTTCCGCGCTCCCCCAGCGGTGGCACGGCCTCCCGTACCCCGGTGCCGGCGCGGCCGCTGGTCTGGAGCGTGCGCTCGCACGTCTGGGAGAACGGCTGCGGGCACCACTACCTCATCGACCGGCCGCCCGCTGACGTCCCTCCCCCGCCGCTCTCCCAGGACGCGCGTGCCTGGGCCACCGCCCTGGGCGCGGTGCACGGCGCCACGACCATCGTCGAGACCACGATCCGCGGGCGCGGGCCGGCCCCGGTGGTGGTGCAGGCCCTGCACATCCGCGTCGTCGAGCGCCGCGACCCGCCGCGCTGGTCCTCGTACTCGATGGACAACGGCTGCGGCGGAGCGCTGACGCCCGCCGAGTACGCGGTGGACCTCGACGCGGCCCGTCCGCAGCCGCAACCGCGCGACGGCAGCGACAGCGAGCACACCCTCCCCGTGGTGCGTCTGCCCTACCAGGTCTCCGCGCAGGACCCGCTGGTGCTCCGGGTGCACGCCCGCACGGTGCGCTGCGACTGCGACTGGTTCCTGGAACTGGAGTGGAGCGCGGGCGGCCGGTCGGGCACGGTCCGCGTCGACGACGGCGGGCGTCCCTTCCGCACCAGCGGCGTCAAGGGCCGCCCCGAATACGAGTACTGGTCCCCCGCGGGCTGGACCCGCAACTAGTACTCCAGCAGCATTTCGCTGTCTGACCTGCGGGTTTCGCTGGGCGGCTGGAGTGTAGCGGGTCGCGGTGTGGGCAGGGGCGGCCTCACGGAGACCGCCCCCGCACGACCGACGTCCCGCTACACTCCCGCCACCCGGCGGAAGACCAGGTCAGACAGCGAAACCCTGCTGGAGTACTAGGGCGTTTTCCGATAGAGAAGCTGGAGGCGGCGATCAAGGCGCTGGATGAGGCGCGCGCAGGGGGGCTGGAGAACGTCGTGTACGCGGAGCGCCCGCAGGTGGCCGGGGTGTACGACTACTTCCAGGACGACGATGTGCGTGGAACCGCCTCGGGCCGCACGCTTTCCGCATCCCCGCGTTCGGGCCGCGCCCCGACGTCAGGCGCGCCTGTATCGGCCCTCTACTGAACACATCCGTACACACGCGGCCACAACGCGGCCCGCGGCCCGGTCCCGTAGGGGGAGGCGGGACCGGACCGCGTGGTCTCGGGAGTACGCGTGGGGCGTCCTTTGCCGGGTTACTCGCGTGAGCCGAGCTGGACGGTCCGTGCGCGCAGTGCGGCGCTGACGGGCAGCACCGTGCCCATCACGGCGAGCAGGGTGGACACGACGGCGACAGCGATGACGATCACATACGGCACCACGATCGGTGTCGAGCCGAACAACTGGAGCAGCGCACTCCACAGACCTCCCAGGTTGACTGCCGTGGCCACGAAGGCCAGCACCACACCGATGGCGGAGACCAGCAGGGCCTCGGCGAGGAAAAACCGGACGACCTGCCTCGGCGTGGCACCTGCCAACCGCAGCACCGCCAGGTCGCGGCGCCGGTCTGCCGTCGCCATGAGGAGCGTGTTGAGGATCGCGATGAAGCAGAAGATCATGATGATCACCGCGGTGGAACGCTGCCGCACCTCCGTGAGGTGACGTGCGTACGCGCTCTCGGAAGCGACCAGCTGGTCCCTCGTCATGAACTTGGCTCCGCTGCCGGCCACCGCCTTGCGGATCCGTGCGGTAACCGCGGCGTGATCGGCTCCGGAGTCCAGGGTGATGTAGGCACGCCGGGCGAGGCCGTCCCGGGCGTAGCCGGCCGACTTGGCGAACCGCGGCGTCAGGTAGGCCACGTCCTCGCCCCGCAGCGCCTTGTAGGTCGCCGCGACCCGCAGCTCGACGTGCTCGCCGTCGGCCATCTCCACGTCGAGCTTCTCGCCGACGTCCTTGTGCCACAGATCGGCCACGGCCGTGCTGTTGTCGTCGAGATCGTCCAGGGACCCGTCGATGATCTTCAGGTCCATCGCCTTCTTCAGCGCGGCGGGGTCGACGACGAGCCCGTCGTCCGCGTCGTACCGGTTCTCGTCCTTGGTGTAGACGGTGGTGAGGATGGGCGCCGCGATGTGCACGCCTTCGATCGCCGCGACGCGGTCGATCACCTTCGGGCTGATGCCCGGAGTGCCGTCGGGCGCCAGCGCGTACTGCGAATTGACCTGGTTCTGGAAGCCGTTGTCACGAGCGGCGCCGAGCGAGTCGGTGGCGGCGAGAAGCGAGAAGGTGAGCCCGACGGTGAGCAGGACTGGCGCCGCGGTGGCGGCGGTACGCCGTCGTGAGGTCAGCGCACTCTCGCGTACCAGCATCGCGGTGGGGCCCGAAGCTCCCCGGAAGGGCAGCATCAGCACCTTGGTGAGCGGTCCGACGACCAGCGGTGCGAGCACCGCGGCGGCCAGGACCGGCACCGTCAGCGAGATGACGTAGACAGTGGGCGAGAGCACGCTCGTCGGCGAGCCGATGGCGATCCACGCCGTCCACCCCACACCGCCCGCCAGGGCGACGACACCGAGCAGCGCCCGGCCGGGCGTCACCCCCGTATCATCGACCGACGCTTCACGCAGCGCCTCGACGGGACGGATGCCGCCGGCCCTGTGTGCCGCGGTCGCCGCACCGCCGACCGCCACCAGGAGACCGATCAGGAAGGCTGCGGCGAGGGGTGCCAGTACGGTCCAGCGCAGTGAGGGTGCCACCGTGAACCACTCCGGCGAGATGTCCATCGCCTTGAGCATGTCGGCGAGCAGCTGCGCACCGAACAGCCCCAGGACCGCGCCGACGGCGGAGGCGACGATGCCGACGAGCAGCGCCTCGTTGCGGACCATCTTGCGCACCTGCTTGGGGGTGGCGCCGACGGTACGCAGCAGCGCGACCTCCCGGCGGCGCTGGACGACGGCGAAGGCGAAGGTGGAGGCCACCACGAAGATCGCGGTCACGCCCGCGACGCCGGCCATCACCGGCACCAGCGTGATGGTGTTGTCCAGCGTCTCGCGGTCCTGGGCCTCGCTGGCATCCGCCTTGTGCCGGTCCTGGCCGGTGAGCACCGCGGCACTGTCGCCGACGGCGGCCCGCACATCGGCCACCGGGCCGAGCGCCACCAGGGACTCGATGCGCGGGGAGAGCCGGGCGGCCTCCGCGTCGCTGAAGAAGACAGCGTTCTCCCAGCCGACCGGGTCGACCGTGCCGCTGACCGTGTACTGCTCGACTCCAGAGGCGGTCAGAACCGTCACCTTGTCACCGGTACGCGCCTGGTCGGACGCGACCACGACGTCCTTGGCGCCGGAGGGCTCCTTTCCGTCGGTCAGCACGTAGCCGCCGAAGCGTGCCACCGGCCAGGGGTGTCCCACCTGATCCGCGGGGCCGCCCTCCAGTTGGGCGTAGAAAGCGCGGTCGACCACGGTCTCGCCGGTGGCGGCGACCTTCTCGCTCAGCTCGGGCGAGATTCCGTGGGCGGCCGCGAGCGACCGGACGCCGAGGTCGTGATGGGCGGGGTTCCACTCCGGGTCGGAGGCCTGTACCACGGCGGGCGCCTCGGCGAACCGTTCCACCGGCCGGTCCGGCAGGTCGAGCATGGCCATGATGAGTACGCCCATGGCCGCGACCTGCGCGACGCCGAGCACCAGTGCCACGATGGTGCCGAGGAACGACACCCACCGTGTCCGCAGGGTCTGGAATGCAACCCTGATCACTGGGACACCGCCAGGTCCGTCATCCGCGCGGCGACCGCCTCGGCGGTGGGCGAGCGCAGCTCACCGACCAGGCTGCCGTCGGCGAGGAAGAGCACCGTGTCCGCGTACGCCGCCACGTTGGGGTCGTGCGTGACCATCACGATCGTCGTGGTCACCCGCTCCCCGCGGCCCGGGACTGGCAGGACGCCGGGATCCTGCACGGGCGCACCGGCCAGCTGACGTAGCGTGTCGAGCAGTTCGCGACCCGTGGTGAGGTCGAGCGCACCGGTGGGTTCGTCGGCGAAGAGCACGGCGGGCCGGGCCACCAGCGCGCGGGCGATGGCGACACGCTGCTGCTGGCCGCCGGAGAGCTGGCTGGGCCGGCTGCCCGCCTTCTTCTCCAGCCCCACCTGGGCGAGTGCCTGCTGCACGACCTGGCGCTTGGGCTTGCGCCCGGCCAGCCGCATCGGCAGCGCGACGTTCTGCTCAGCCGTGAGGGACGGCAGCAGGTTGAAGGCCTGGAATATGAACCCCGTGGTGTCGCGGCGGAGTTCGGTGAGCTGGGTCTCGTTCAGCCCGACGATGTCCGTGCCGTCGATGAACACCCTGCCCGATGTGGGTCTGTCGAGTCCGGCGGCGCACTGCAGAAGAGTCGACTTGCCGGAGCCCGACGGGCCCATGATCGCGGTGAAGCTACCGCGGGGGAAGGACAGGCCGATCTCGCGTAGCGCCGTCACCGCGCTGTCACCGGATCCATAGGTCTTGGTCAGCGACTCGAGCCGAACTGCGTCATCCATCGATTCTCCGCGATTGCAGGGTGGTGAAGGGATCGGCCGTCGGCCCGTCCGCGACGGCAAGAAGCTCGGGCTGTGGGAGCGGTGCGCTGTCCTGCCTGTCCTTAACTGCCGTACCCCGCGTGGTGAAGACCCACGGCGGCGACCAGAGCGAGCAGCACCATCACTACTGACTTCGGCTCGTCAGGGTGAACTTTGGCGAGCCGAAGTCAGTAACCGGCAGAGATGATCGTAGTGGTCGTGGACGCCGGTGCTGTCGTCGGTGGTGCAGCCTTGGCCAGCTGGATCGTGCCGTCGGTGCCGGTGGACGGCACCGGTTGGTATCCGGCGCCGCGGTAGAGGTCGAGGTTGCCGTGGCTGGCGGCGCCGGTGAACAGCACGATGCGGCGGCAGTCCGGTTCGGCCGCGGTTTCCGCGGTGTTCAGCAGCCACCGGCCCAGCCCGTGGCCGCGCAGGTCCGGTACGACGGCGAGGCGGCCGACATGCCAGTCGGTGTCGATGCGGCGGGTGCGGACCATGCCCAGGAGGCGGCCGTCCAGCCACAGGCCCGTGGTGTGCCAGGTCGCCAGCCACCCGCGGACCTGCTCCGGTGACTCGTGCAGGGCCGGGAGGTCCAGCGTGCCGTTGGCGATGGCCTCCTCCACCCAGCAGCACCGCTGCAGCACGGTGACCGCCGCGGCATCGTCCGGGTGCAAGCGCCGGGTGTACGAGCCCGGCAGCGGACCGGGGAGCGCTCCGGTCGCGGCCGGCTCGCGCATCGGCCGCAGCGCGTGGGCCAGGCGGACCAGTTCGTCCAGCACACGGAGGGCCGCCGCGTCAAGAGGGGCGGTCGGCCGCACGCGGCCATGCTCAGTCGCATCGGCGATGCGGATGGCGACCGTTGCGCCCAGCGGCACGAGGCGCAGAGTCGACACCACCTGCTTGGCGTGCTGCACCGATCGGGTGCCGGCCGAGGTGTTGCCGTAGCTGACGAAGCCGATCGGCTTCCATGCCCACTCGCGGCTCAGGTAGTCCAGCGCGTTCTTCAACGTCGCGGGCATGCCGTAGTTGTACTCCGGTGTCACCACGACGAAGCCGTCCGCCGCGTCGACCAGCGCGCTCCAGCGGCGCGTGTGCTCGTGCCGGTAGACGCCCGACGACGGGTGCTCCTCCTCGTCGAGGAACGGCAGCCCGAGGTCGGCGAGCGCGACCGGCACAAGTTCGGCACCGAGTTCCGCAGCGCGAGGCATGAGCGTGTCGACCAGCCACTGTCCGATGGCGGGGCCGAGGGCGCCCGGCCGGGTGCTGCACACGAGCACGAGAATTTTGAGCGATTTCGTTGACATGGAAATGAATCTAGGCCTAGATTAGTTACATGTCAACGAAAAATCCGGCGGCAGTGCACTGGCTGAACCCGGACGAGGAGCGGGCTTGGCGTGCGTTCCGTCGCGTGATGATCGCCGTCCAGTCCTCCACCGCGCAGGACCTAGCCGCGATCGGGCTGTCCGAGGCCGACTATGAGGTGCTGAGCACGCTGTCCGAGCGGCCAGGCCACACGAGCACGCTGCACGAGCAGGCCGACAAGATGGGCTGGTCACGCAGCCGCTTGTCCCGGCACGCGACACGGATGGAAGCACGCGGGCTGCTACGGCGGGCACCCGACCCGACCGACGGCCGGGGCTGTCTGCTGGTGCTCACCGATCAGGGTATGGACACGCTCCGCCACGCCGCGCCCGCCCACCTCGCCTCGGTACGCCGCCACTTCGTCGACCGCCTCGCTCCGGATGACCTCGTCGCGATCGAGCGGCTGGCGGAGAAACTCGCGTGAAACACCCGGCGTAGCACGGGAGGCGGGGCGGTGCCGCCTGCCCCGGTCCTGGTGGTACGGAAGGGTCCCCACTCCCCCCGTGCGGAGTGGGGACCCCTCCCCCGTTCCCGTCGGCCGCCTCCCCGGCGGTCAGAGGCCGAACGGCCAGATGAGGCCCTTGTTCATGGTGATGAGCACGACCAGCACCATCAGGTCGGCCGCGCCGAGCACCAGGCCCGCGATCGCCCGGACGGGACGCTCGGTGCCCCGGACGAGCGCCATGCCGCCGAGGACCAGGGCGAAGGGGCCGAGCACGATGTTGAAGGCCAGCAGGCCGACCAGGCCCAGTGCGAACGAGGCCACGGCCATGCCGTCGGAGCCGTCCGAGCCCGACCGGGCTCCCCTGGCGCGCAGTTCGCGGTCACGAGCGGGCACGTAGGAGTTCATGGGTGGGTTCCCCCCTGGGAGACGTGGGTCAGCGGTGGCGGTGGCGCCCGACGCGCTCGCGGACGTAGAACGCGAGCAGCCAGGCACCGACCACGCCCGCGGCGACGAGGAAGACGGGGAGCGGGGTGTAGGAGACGGTGCCCAGGAGGATTCCCATGGCGACCAGGACGACGAGGAGGGTCACGGACGGGTGCCTTTCTCGGTTGCCGGACGGCACTGCGGGATGCGGACGTCGGAACTCAGTGAACAACTGGAAGAACAGTTGTTCACTGAGTCGGTAGCCTACTCTCGCACAACTCGGCGAACAGCTGTTTACTGGATGACATGAGTCACACCCTCGGGGCCCGCGAGGCCCAGAAGCAGCAGACCCGGCGGGCCCTCCTCGACGCGGGCCTGCGCCTGCTGGAGAACCAGAGCCTGAGCAGCCTGGGACTGCGCGAGGTCACCCGCGAAGTGGGCGTCGCGCCCGCCGGGTTCTACCGGCACTTCCGCGACATGGGCGACCTCGGGGTGGCCCTGGTCGCCGAGTCGCTGGGCAGCCTGCACGCCATGATCCGGGCGATCCTCGCCGAGCAGGACGACGCGGAGGAGGTCATCGCGCACTCCGTCCGCCTCATCGCCCGGCACGTGCGCGACCACCGGCCGCACATCCGCTTCATCGCCCGCGAGCGGCACGGCGGGGTGCAGGCCGTCAGGGAGGCCATCGCCGCCGAACTCTCGCTCTTCGCCGACGAGGTGGCCGAGGCGCTCGGCACGCAGCCCGTCTCGCACGGCTGGTCACCCGAGGACGTGCACATGCTCGCCGAACTGTACGTCGACCGCATGCTGATGACGGCGATCGCCTTCATGGAGGCGCCGGCCGGCGACGCCGCGGCCGAGGAGGACGCCACGCGACGGGCCCGCAAGGAGCTCTACCTGATCCACCTGGGGCGACGCCACTGGCTGGACACCTGAGGGGAATCGACACTTGCGGATCCGCTTCGCGAGCGACCGCTTCGTGCACGAGGGCGGCTCGCGCTGGGCCGTCCACGGCCACCTCAGCATGCACGGCATCAGCCGCTCGGTGACGCTGGACACCGACTACCTGGGGTTGGCGACCGGCGGCTATGGCGAGGAGTTGCGGTGCGCGGCCCTCGCCACCGCCGAACTGCACCGCGACGACTACACCCTCAACTGGCAGAGCATGCTGGCGCGGGGCATCGCGGTGGTGGGCCCGACCATCAAACTGGAACTCGACGTCCAGGCCATGTTCTCCCGCCACGACACCCCGACGCCGCCGGAGTAGCCGCCGTGCGCCTCCTCAGCCCGCGGAGGGCGGAGGCGTGATGACGCCGAAGGCCGCGCCCTGCGTGTCGACGACCTGGGCGAAGCGCCCGACCTCCGGCACCTCCGTCGCGGGGACGCGGATCGTGCCGCCGGCCGACACGGCCTTGGCCAGGGTGGCGTCGCAGTCGGTCACCTCGAAGTACGGCAGCCAGTGCGCGCCCGCGCCGGCCGCGAGCATCTGCTCGTCGAGCTGCATGACGCCGCCGTGGGCGTCGCTCTCGCCGCCGCCCGCCGGGGAGACCAGGGTGTAGGCGGCGCCTGGCATCCCGGAGTCCTCGGTCCGCCAGTCGAAGACCGAGCGGTAGAAGGCCAGTGCCGCGGGCGCGTCCGTGGTGAAGAGCTCCGTCCAGTACAGCGTCCCGGGTTCATCGACGACGTCCAGGCCCTTGTTCTCGCCCGGCTGCCACACGCAGAAGCGGGCCCCGGCCGGGTCGGCGTACGCCGCCATCCGCCCGAGGCCGAAGACGTCCATGGGGGAGAACCGCACACCGCCGCCCGCCTGCTCGACGGACTTGGTGGTGGCGTCGGCGTCGGCCGTCTGGAAGAACGGCTCCCAGGCCGCGGTCGTGACACCGGGTTCGTTGTTCGGTCCGATGCCGGCGACGGTCCGGCCGGCGATCCGGAACATGCCGTAGCCGCCCGCCTCCGGACCGGCCGAGAGGTGGTCCCAGCCGAAGACCTCGCGGTAGTAGGCCACGGAGGCGTCGATGTCGGGAGTGCCCAGGTCGAGCCAGTTGGGCGCGCCGGGTACGTAGTCGGTGCTGAGCATGGGGTGCTCCTTCGACGGGGGTGCTGTGCCCTGGTGACTCCCAGTCTTGCAGCGGGCACTGACAGTGCCCCCGTGTCGCCTCGTCAGCTCTGCCCGGGCTGGCTGGCGATGACCGCGAACAGCGCGCCGAAGGGGTCCGCGAGGTGCGCGAAGCGGCCGACGCCCTCGGTGTGCCGGGGCGCCATGACGACCGTGCCGCCGAGCTGCCCGGCCTTGGCCACCACCGCGTCGGCGTCCTCGACCTCGAAGTACGGCAGCCAGCGCGGGGTGACGCCGGCCTCCCGCATCTCGCCGGTGATCTCCACGATCCCGCCCAGGGAGGCCTCCCGGCCGCCGCCCGAGGTCGACAGCACGCTGTACCTGGTCGTGCCGAGCGGCACGTCCTGCGTCTGCCATTCCAGGACCGCGCCGTAGAAGGCGCCGGCCGCCGCGGCGTCCGGCGCGTACAGCTCGGCCCACCCGAGGCTGCCCGGCTCGCTGACCACGTCGAGGCCCTTGGTGTCGCGGGGCTGCCACACGGCGAACTCCGCTCCCCCGGGGTCGGTGAAACCGGCCATCCGGCCGTTGGTGAAGACGTCGAAGGGCGCGACGCGCACGGTGCCGCCCGCCTGCTCGACCGCCTTGGCGGTGGCGTCGGCGTCGGCCGTCTGGAAGTAGAGCGTCCAGGAGGACCGCATGCCCTTCTCGCTGAGCGGCCCGAAGGCGGCCACGGTCTTCCCGCCGATGCGGAAGAAGCCGTAGCCGCCGGCCTCGGGCCCGAGCGGCTGCGCGTCCCAGGAGAAGAGCCCGGTGTAGAAGGAGACCGCCGCCCCGGTGTCCGGGCTGCCGAGGTCGATCCAGTTCGGCGCGCCGTTGACGTACTGGGTGGTGAGCATGGCGGTCTCCTTGGCCTGCGTGCGTGCCCGGTGCTGCCGTGGTCCCGATGTCCGTCCTCAGTCTGGCACCGGTGCCCGGCTCGCGCCGGGCGGCGTCACTTCCCCTGGGTGAACGCCTCGTACGCCTTGAGCACCTCGTCCGTGGGGCCGTCCATCCGCAGCGTGCCGTGCTCCAGCCAGATGGCGCGGTCGCAGGTGTCGCGGATGGACTTGTTGTTGTGGCTGACCAGGAAGACGGTGCCGGCCTCCTTGCGGAGCTCGCGGATCCGCTCCTCCGAGCGCTTGCGGAACCGGTTGTCACCGGTCGCGAGCGCCTCGTCGATCATGAGGACGTCGTGGCTCTTGGCCGCGGCGATCGAGAAGCGCAGACGGGCCGCCATGCCGGAGGAGTACGTCCGCATCGGGAGCGAGATGAAGTCGCCCTTCTCGTTGATCCCGGAGAACTCCACGATCTGCTCGTAGCGCTCCCGCACCTCGTCCTGCGACATGCCCATCGCCAGGCCGCCGAGCATGACGTTGCGCTCGCCGGTCAGGTCGTTCATCAGGGCCGCGTTCACACCGAGCAGCGAGGGCTGCCCCTGGGTGTACACCTTGCCGCTCTCCGCGGGCAGCAGCCCCGCCACCGCCTTGAGCAGGGTGGACTTGCCCGAGCCGTTGGAGCCGATCAGCCCGATGGACTCGCCCCGGTGGGCGGTGAAGCTCACGCCGCGCACGGCGTGCACGGTGCGGACGTTCGGGTTGGCCCCCTTGCGGCGGACCAGCCGCGACAGGGCGTTGACCGCGGTACCGCGGCCGCTGCCCGCGCCGTGCACCCGGTAGACGATGTGCAGGTCGTCCACGATCACGGTGGGGACGCGCTCGCCGCCCGGGGCGGTGTCGATGTGCTCAGCCACGGCCGTACCTCTCCTCAGCCTTCCAGAACCACACGAAGCCCCCGAGGCCCATGACCAGCGCCCAGCCCAGGGCGACCGCCCACACGTGGGGCGGCAGCTGCTCGGAGGTGAAGCTGTCGATCAGCGCGAAGCGCATCAGGTCGATGTAGACCGCCGCCGGGTTCAGGCCGAGCAGGATCTTCACGGCCTGCGGCGCGTGCGCCGCGACGTGGCTGATGCTGTACATCACACCGGAGGTGTACATCCAGGTGCGCAGGATGAACGGCATCAGCTGCGCGAGGTCGGTCATCTTGCTGCCGAGCCGCGCCATCACCATCGCCAGGCCCGCGTTGAAGACCGACTGCAGCAGCAGCGCCGGGATCACGAGCAGCCAGGACGGGCCGGGCACCTCGCCGGTCATCAGCACGATGGCGAAGAGCACGAGCATCGACATCAGCAGCTGCTGCAGCTGCATGATCGTCTGCGCGATCGGCAGGCTGGCGCGGGGGAAGTGCAGGGCCCGCACCAGGCCGAGGTTGCCGGAGATGGCACGGACGCCCGCCATCACCGAGGACTGGGTGAAGGTGTAGACGAAGATGCCGGTGACCAGGAACGCGATGTAGTTGTCGACGCCGCGGTCGGTGCCCAGCAGCAGGCCGAAGATCAGGTAGTACACGGCCGCGTTGAGGAGCGGGGTCAGCACCTGCCACAGTTGGCCCAGGCGGGCCCGCGTGTACTGCGCCGAGACGCGGGCGGTGGCGTACGAGGTGATGAAGTGCCGACGTCCCCACAGCTGCCGCACGTAGGCGCCCAGGCCGGGACGGGCCCCGCTGACCGTGAGGCCGTGCCTGGCCGCCAGCTCTGCGGGGGACGGCGCCGGGGCGCCGGGCGGCGCGGTCGCCGCTGAGGAGGACTCGATGTCAAGGCTCACGAGGGTGGCGCTTCCGTTCGGGGGGTGAGGCGCGAGGGGGCGATGATGCGCCGACGGAACGAGACCGTATCGTCGTTACCAGGACGTTAGACCACACGAGCGTTGGAACGCAACCGTTCCGTCCCGTCGTCGCGTAGGCTGCCGGACATGGCACCGGACACCGCACCCCCACGACGCGCCCCCGCCGGGGCGGCAGTGCTCCGAGACGATGTCACGGAGGCGATCCGCGCGGCCGTCTTCGCGGAACTCGCCGCGGTCGGGTACGGACGGATGTCCATCGAGGGCATCGCGCGGCGCGCGGGCGTCGGCAAGGCCGCCGTCTACCGGCGCTGGCGCTCCAAGCTTCCGCTCGTCCTCGACGTGGTCTCCGCCGTCGCGGCGGTCGGGATGCCGGCGCCCGCCACGGGCAGCCTGCTGGGCGACATCCGGATGCTGCTGGAGGTGACGGCGCGGGCGCTGCGGCACCCCGTCGCCTCGCAGATCATCCCCGACCTGCTGGCGGAGGCCGCCCGCCACCCGGAGATCGCCGAGACCCTGCAGACCGCGCTGCGGGACACCCAGCGCGGCATCGCCACGGCCATCGTCGAGGCCGCCGTCGAACGCGGCGAGCTCCCCGCCGGCACGGACTGCGACCTCGCCCTCGACCTCATCGCCGGTCCCCTCTACTGGCGCCTCGCGGTGCTCCGTTCCCCCCTCACCCCCCGCTACCTCGACCGCCTCGCCGTCGCCACGGTCGCCGCCCTGGCGGCCTCGGCCTGACGCCCGCGCGCACCGGGCCGGCGAACGGCCGGGGCCGCCCGCCGGCCCGGTGCGGTCGGCGGGCGGCCCCGTGGCGGTCGCGTCCCGCGCGGGCCGCGGCCCGGTCAGATCGTGGACGCGTCGATCACGAAGCGGTAGCGCACGTCGCTCGCGAGGATGCGCCGGAAGGCCTCGTTGATCCGGTCGGCGGGGATCAGCTCGATCTCCGCGCCGATGCCGTGCCGCGCACAGAAGTCCAGCATCTCCTGGGTCTCCGCGATGCCGCCGATCAGGGAACCGGCTATGGTCCTGCGGCCGTTGATCACGGAGAACAGGTCCAGGGAGATCGGCTCCTCGGGCAGGCCGAGGTTCACCAGGGCGCCGTCGGTCCTCAGCAGCTTGAGGTAGGCGCCGAAGTCGAGCGGTGCCGAGACGGTGGACAGGATGGTGTCGAAGGTGCCCTCGAGCTCCTCGAACGTCCTCGGGTCGCTGGTGGCGCGGTAGTGGTCGGCGCCCAGCCGCAGTCCGTCGTCCTTCTTGCTCAGGGACTGCGAGAGCACCGTCACCTCGGCGCCGAGCGCATGGGCGATCTTGACGGCCAGGTGACCGAGGCCGCCCATGCCCAGGACCGCCACCTTCCTGCCCGGTCCGGCCCCGAAGTGCCGGAGCGGGGAGTAGGTGGTGATGCCGGCGCAGAGCAGGGGCGCGGCCACGTCCAGGGAGAGGCCGTCCGGGATGCGCAGGACGTAGTTCTCGTCGACGACGACGGTCCGGGAGTAGCCGCCGTACGTCGGCTCGCCGTCCCTGCCGACCGCGTTGTACGTGAAGATCATGCCGCCGCCCGTGCAGTACTGCTCCAGGCCCGCCCTGCAGTTGTCGCAGGTACGGCACGAGTCGACCATGCAGCCGACCCCCACCCGGTCACCGACCTCGAACTTCGTGACACCTGGGCCGACTTCGGAGACGACGCCGGCGATCTCGTGGCCGGGGACCATCGGGAAGATCGCCTCACCCCAGCCCTCGTCGACCTGGTGGATGTCGGAATGGCAGATGCCGGAGTACTTGACGTCGATCAGGACGTCGAACTCGCCGACCGCGCGACGCCGGATGGTGGTGCGCTCCAGCGGGGACTTGGGGGCGTGAGCGGCGTACGCGTGGGTGGTGCTGGTCATGTCCGTGGTCTCCTCATGGATCGGTGCCGTGACGCTCGGTGATCTCGGCAGGCGGCGGCGGCCTCGATGCGCTCGGGGACGCCGTCCGCGGGAGGGAGGGGGACCGGGAACGGGGGCTCGGCTGGATCCGTGCCTGCCCGGTGGGCCTCCGAGATCCAGGACACCACGCGGCAACCGGGCCGCGGGGGCCGCTTTCGGGCCCTGACCTGCCGGGGAATCGGCTGCGTAGGACTCGGCGACCCCCTTTCCCGGGTCGCCCGCGCCACCTCGCGAGCGAGAATGGACGCATGGCCCGCAACGTCGAGCTCAGCGAGTTCCTGCGTCGATCACGCGCCCGCATCAGCCCCGAATCGGCCGGGCTGCCCGAACGGGGCGCCTACCGGCGGGTGCCGGGGCTGCGCCGCGAGGAGGTCGCCCAACTGGCAGGAGTGAGCACCGACTACTACACGCGGCTGGAGCAGGGGCGGCAGATCAGCCCCTCGGCCGGCGTGCTGGAGGCGGTGGCCGCCGCGCTGCGGCTCGACGCCGCGGAACGTGCCCACCTGTTCGACCTCACCGGGCCCAAGCCCGGTACCGCCCGCCGCCGCTCGGCACCGACCGTCCAGCGCGTCAGGCCCGGGATGCGCCGGTTCATGGACTCCTTCGTCGACCAGGCCGCCTTCGTGCTCGGGCGCCGCACCGACGTGCTGGCCGCCAACCACCTGGCCCGCGCGCTGATGGCGGATTTCGACGCCATGCCGGCACGCGAGCGCAACCTCACCCGCTGGATCCTGCTGGACGAGGCCGCCCGCGCCCTGTACCCGGACTGGGAGCAGGTCGCCGCCGAGATGACCGCCACCCTCCGTCTCGACGCCGGCCGCCACCCCGAGGACACCCGCACCGCCGAGCTGGTGGGCGAACTGGCCATGAAGAGCGAGCACTTCCGCCGCTGGTGGGCCGACCACAAGGTCTTCGACCGCACCCACGGGAGCAAGCGCCACCACCACCCCGTCGTCGGCGACCTGACCGTCGAGTACCAGGCGTTCACGATGCCGGGCGAGCCCGACCAGACCCTGTTCATGTACCTGCCGGCTGCGGAGCAGGCCTCGCAGGACGCATGGAAGCTGCTCGCGAGCTGGAGCGCCCGGGAGCCGAAGGCACCACGGGACACCGGCGGGCACGACGACGCTCCCGCCCGCGCCGGCACCACCCGGGGGTTCGACCGGCGTTCCGCCTGACGGCGTCCCGCGGGGGACGACGCGGCGGTGCCGCGGCCGGTGCCGCGCTTCAGCCGCGGGGGACGGCGAAGTCGTCGAGGCGGGCGTGTTCCGGGGTGAGGGAGGACCAGGGGCCGGGCCAGGCCAGGACGGCGAGGGCCGAGGTCGGGAACTTGTCGGCGGCGCGGAGGAGGGCGTCCGCGCGGGCCTCGCCCGTCAGGCGCAGGACGAGGTCCTGGACGCCGGGGTTGTGGCCGACCAGCAGAAGGGTCCCGGCGTCCTCGGGTGCCTCGCGCAGGACGTCGAGAAGGGCGCGGGCAGGGGCCGCGTAGACCCGCTCGTCGAGGCGCACCGGCGCGGGCGCCCGGGCGCCCAGTGCCTCCGCGGCGAGTTCCCAGGTCTCCTGGGTGCGCCGGGAGGTCGAGCAGATCACCAGGTCGGGCGTGTGCCCGGCCTCGCGCAGCCAGCGGCCGACGGCCGGGGCGTCGCGGCGGCCGCGGGGGCCGAGGGGACGTTCGTGGTCGGGGACGTCCGGGGGCCAGGCGGACTTGGCGTGCCGCAGCACGACGAGCCGTCGCGCTCCCCCCGCGCGGCGCCTCACGACCGCACCCCGCCGACCTCGCCGGTCAGCTCCAGGGCGAGCACGCGGTCCGCCCGGGCGAACGTCTCGAAGCGGGAGCCGTCCGGCAGGGCGGTCTCCTCCAGCCGGTCCAGGGCCGCCAGGCAGGCGGCGGTGTCGAGGTCCGCGCGCAGGGCCGTCTCGATGCGTTCGACGTACTCGGCGCACATGGCCTTGGACGGCGACCGCGCCCAGCGGGCCACCGCGCCGCGCCAGTGCCGCAGTCCGTCCTCCGCCGCCTCGACGGCTCGCGGGGTCAGCTCCGCGGGGGCCCGGCGGTCCAGCCGGAGCAGCGCGAGCCGTACCGCGGGGCCGGGAGCGGCCACCTCGTCCGGGTGAGCGGGTCCGACGTCCAGGCGGGGGCCGCCGGTGTCCGTGCCCGCCGGGGCGACGTGCACCCGGGCCGGTCCGGCGAGCGCCTCCTCGACCTCGTGCTCGGTGTCGCAGCGGGCCTCGCGTGGCCTGATGCCCAGCGCCGCGGCGGCGGCGTCGAGTGCGGGGTCGGCCGGGCCCACCACGGCGACCAGCGCCTGCCCGCCGTAGGTCTCCGCGGTGCGCGCCAGCACGTCCGCGACCAGCAGCACCCGCAGCGCGGCCGTCCCGCCCACGTCGCCGGTGTGGGCCAGCACCCGCAGCGGCGCGCGCCGCCCCGGGTCGAGTTCCACGGGCTCGCCGTTCCTGCCGTCCACGATGCGCAGCACGCCTTCGAATCTAACCCGTGCGGCCCACCGGCGCAGGTGCCTTCGCGGGTGACGGGGTCTCGCGTGACGCTCGGGCCACGGGTGACGGCGCCCCGCGGACCGCCCCCGCATCCCCTGGGCGCGTACCCGGACGGGACGCATGTCGCGCGGCCGTGAAGTGCCGTGCACGCCGGGGGACTTCCGGCCGGCCGATGCCGGACCCGTGCGCGCCGACGGGCTGTCGGCCGCGCGCACCGTCCGGCCGCGGCCCGGCGGACGTACGTGGCGGTCGCCCGTCCGGCCGCGGTCGGACGGGCGGGCGGGCGGAGCGCGTCCGTGGCGTCGCCGCCCGCCGAAACGCCGGTGGAGCACACGCGGCAGCGCCTCCAGGCAGTCGGGAGGGATCTCACCTCGGAAGGGCGTCGGACCTGCTCATCGCGGGGCTCGGCACCACGTCCCGCGCGGACCGGGACGACTCAGGCCGCGCGCACGGCCGTTCCGGACGCGGGGACGGCGACGGGCCCGCCGGCGCCCGACCACGCCCGGTGCGTGGGCTCTTCGCCCGATGGCGGCCGGGTCCGCGCACGGCTGCCGCCGTCCGGATCTGCCGCGGCGGTCAGTCCCCGGCGGGCGCAGAGGTGTCGCGGTCGGGCCCCTGGGCGCGGACGCGCTGGACGTGCTCAAGGGAATCGCGCAGGTCGCCGAGCCAGGTGTCGGTGTTTCCGAGGACGAGGCGGACGCACCAGGCGAGGGCCTCGCTGCGGCTGCGGGCGACACCGCCCGCGACGAGGGTGTCGAGGACCTGCCGCTCGGGCTGGCGCAGCCGGGTCATGACGGGGACGGAGACGGTGGTGTACATGGCCCGGCGCCCGCCGCACTCCACGCCCCACGAGACCTTGCGCCCGAAGCGGTGCTCCGCCTCGCGGGCAACGGCGACGCGGTCCTCGCGGGTGCGCTCCCGGAACTCCGCGATCCGCCCGTCGAGCGCGGCCTCGCGTTCCACGGCCGACGCCTCGGCGCCGACCGCGGGCGCGGGGATGCGGCCGACGACGGTGATCTCCTCGCGGTCGACGGTCACGTCCACGAGCGCCTCGAAGAGCCCTTCGGGGAGCCGCCCGGCGAGCCAGCCGCGCAGCGCTTCCTTCTGCTCGCTGGTAATCATGTAATCAACATTACGCCTCGGATTTCCGAGCGCAAGAGGCCTGCGAAACTCGCGTCCGAGGCGTCGCGCTGTCCCCGGGCGCGACTTACAGTTGCGCGTATCAGAGCAGAACGGGGGATTCGCCACGCGGCGCCTCTGGGAGGGCATATGACCCGCATCTCGGTGAAGGTGGACGGCACGGCCTACGAGGACGAGGTGGAGCCCCGCCTCCTGCTCGTCCATTACCTGCGGGACCGGCTCGGCCTGACCGGTACCCCCGTCGGGTGCGACACCACGAACTGCGGTGCCTGCACGGTGGACCTCGACGGTAAGAGTGTGAAGAGCTGCTCGGTGCTCGCCGTCCAGGCCGACGGCGGCGAGGTGACGACGATCCAGGGCCTGGCCTCCGCCGACGGCGAGTGGCACCCGCTGCAGAGGGCCTTCCACGAACAGCACGCGCTGCAGTGCGGCTTCTGCACTCCCGGCATGATCATGGCCGCCCGCGACCTGCTGCGGGAGAACCCCGACCCCACACCCGAGGAGGTCCGCGAGGGACTGGAGGGCAACCTCTGCCGCTGCACGGGCTACATGAACATCGTGCGCGCCGTGCTGGCGGCCGCCGCCGAGGAACGCCGGCACCGGGCGCCCGAGCCCGGCGCCGTCGCGGAGCACGCCGAGCCGAGCGCGGCCGGGAGCGGGGCGCCGGTATGACCGACCAGCTCACCGGACGCGAACCCGAGGTCGGCCGGGCCCGGGTCCGCAAGGAGGACGCCAGGCTGGTGACCGGCCGGACCAACTGGACCGACAACATCACCGTCCCGGGCCTGCTGCACATCGCCATCCTGCGCAGCCCCATGGCGCACGCCCGCATCGAGCGGATCGACGTCACGCCCGCCCTGGAGCGGCCGGGGGTCGTCGCCGCCTACAGCGGCCGGGACCTGGCCGAGGGGCTCGGGTCGCTGCCGTGCGCCTGGCCCGTCACCGAGGACATCGTGCTGCCCGAGCACCCGCCGGTCGCCGTCGACGAGGTCCGCCACACCGGCGACCCGGTCGCGGTCGTCGTCGCCCGGGACCGCTACGCGGCCGCCGACGCGCTGGAGGCGATCGACGTCGACTACGAGCCGCTGCCCCCCGTCCTCGACATGGAGGCGGCGCTCGCCGAGGGCGCTCCGCTGGTCCACGCCGACAAGGGGACCAACCGCTGCTACACCTGGCCGCTGGCGACCGGCGAGGACTACGCGACGGTGCGCGAGCGGGCCGACGTGGTGCTGCGCCGGCGCTTCGTGCAGCAGCGGCTCATCCCCAACGCCATGGAACCGAGGGCCGTCGTGGCGGTCCCGCCGGACACCTCGGACCAGTACACCCTGTACTCCGCGACGCAGATCCCGCACATCGTGCGGGTGATGATGGCCGTCGTCACCGGCATCCCCGAGCACCGGCTGCGCGTCGTCGCGCCGGACGTCGGCGGCGGCTTCGGCTCCAAGCTCCAGGTCTACGGCGAGGAGGCGATCGGCCTGGCCGTCGCCCGCAAGCTCGGCCGCCCCGTGAAGTGGACGGAGTCCCGGTCGGAGGGCTATCTGGCCACCCACCACGGCCGCGACCAGATCCAGGACCTCGAACTCGCCGCGACGCGCGAGGGCAGGCTGCTCGGACTGAAGGTCGACCTGCTCGCCGACATGGGCGCGTACCTGATGATCGTGACGCCGGGCGTCCCGCTGCTCGGCGCGTTCATGTTCCCCGGCATCTACAAGATGGACGCCTACGACTTCACCTGCACGGGCGTCTTCACCACCAAGACCCCCACCGACGCGTACCGCGGCGCGGGCCGCCCCGAGGCGACGTTCGCCATCGAGCGCATGATGGACGAACTCGCCGCCGAACTCGGCATGGACCCGGTCGAGGTGCGCCGCCGCAACTGGATCGGCCACGACGAGTTCCCGTACACCACCATCGGCGGCCTCACCTACGACAGCGGGAACTACGAGTCGGCGACGGACAAGGCGCTCGCCCTCTTCGGCTACGACGACCTGCGGTCCGAGCAGCGCAAGCGCGAGGAGCGCGGCGACCCGGTGCGGCTCGGCATCGGCGTGTCGACGTACACCGAGATGTGCGGGCTCGCGCCCAGCCGGATCCTGCGCGACCTGCGCTACGGCGCGGGAGGTTGGGAGGCGGCGTCCATCCGCATGCTGCCCACCGGCAAGGTCGAGGTGCTGACCGGTACCAGCCCGCACGGCCAGGGCCATGTGACGAGCTGGAGCCAGATCGCGGCGGACGTGCTGGGCGTGCCCTTCGAGGACGTCGAGGTGCTGCACGGCGACACGCGCACGGTGCCGCAGGGCATGGACACCTACGGATCGCGCTCGCTGGTGGTGGGCGGGGTGGCCGTGCACCGCGCCGCGCGGAAGGTGGTGGACAAGGCCCGCAAGGTCGCCGCGCACCTGCTGGAGGCGAGCGAGGACGACCTGGACTTCGCCGACGGCGTCTTCTCGGTCAAGGGCTCCCCGGACGCGCGCAGGACCATCCAGGAGGTGGCGTTCGCGACGTTCACCTCGCACGACCTGCCCGACGGGCTGGAACCGACGATCAACGCCGAGCACGTGGAGGACCCGGAGGCCTTCTCCTACCCGCACGGCACGCACCTGTGCGCGGTGGAGGTGGACACCGAGACCGGCCGGGTCCGGATCCGCAGTTACGTGTGCGTGGACGACGTCGGAAAGGTCGTCAACCCGATGATCGTGGAGGGCCAGGTGCACGGCGGTCTCGCCCAGGGCATCGCCCAGGCCCTGTTCGAGGAGGCCGTGTACGACGCGGAGGGCAACCTGGTGTCCGGCACCATGGCCGACTATCTGGTGCCCTGCGCCGCCGACCTGCCCGACTTCCTCACCGACCGCACCGAGACGCCGGCGACCACCAACCCGCTGGGCGTGAAGGGCGTCGGCGAGGCCGGGACGATCGCCTCGACCCCCGCGGTGGTCAACGCCGTGGTCGACGCCCTGCGCCCGCTGGGCGTCACGGACGTGCAGATGCCGTGCACGCCGGAACGGGTCTGGCGGGCCCTGCGGGACGCGCGGTCCGCCCGGCCGGAGGAGGACGGCTCATGATCCCCGCGTCGTTCGACTACGCCAGGCCCCGCTCCGTGGAGGAGGCGGTGAGGCAGCTCGCGCTCGCCGGGGAGGACGCGAAGGTGCTGGCCGGCGGCCAGAGCCTGCTGCCGATCCTGCGGATGCGGCTCGCCTTCCCCGAACTCCTCGTGGACGTCGGCCGGATCCCCGGCCTGCGCGGGGTGCGAGCCGACGGGGACACCCTCGTCATCGGCGCCCTGACCTCGCACCACGATGTCGTGCACGACCCGCTGGTGCGGCGGCACGCCGGGCTGCTGGCCGCCGCCACGGCCACGGTGGCCGATCCGGCGGTGCGGCACCGGGGCACGATCGGCGGCTCCCTCGCCCATGCCGACCCGGCCGGGGACGTGCCCGCGGCCGTCCTCGCGCTGGACGCCGAGCTGGTCGTCCAGGGCCCGGACGGGCGGCGGAGCGTCCCGGCGCGGGAGTTCTTCACCGACTACCTGCAGACGGCGCTGCGGCCGGACGAACTGCTGGTGGAGGTGCGGGTGCCCAAGGCCGACGCATGGGGCTTCCACTACGAGAAGTTCCAGCTCAGCGCCCAGGCCTGGGCCGTGGTGGGGGTGGCCGCGCTGGTGCGGCGCGACGACGGCCGCATCGTCGAGTCCCGTGTCGGTCTGTCCAACATGGGGCCCACCCCGGTACGCGCCACCGCCTGCGAGGCGGCACTCGCGGGCGCCGACGCCGCGCCGCAGGCGGTGGCCTCGGCCGCCGACAGCGCGGCGGAGGGCACCCGGCCGGCGTCCGACCTGTCGGCGTCCGCCGAATACCGAGGGCACCTGGCGAGGGTGCTGACCCGCAGGGCGGTCCTGGCCGCGGCGGACCTGACATGAGGAGCGGACGCAGCGCATGACCTGGCCGGCGCACGGGAATCCGCCGGGGTGGACCACCGCGGCGGGCCCCTCCTGCGGGCCGCTTCCCGTCACGACGGCACGCGCCGGGGCGGTGGGACCCCACGGCCCCGGCGCCCCGCGTTCCGACCCGGGCCCGGCCCCCGCCCCGGCCCCTGGGGCCTCCGGGACTCCCCCGGCCGCGCCCGCGGCCGGGGCCGCGCCGGGGATCGCCGGTCCCGAGCAGATGCGGGCCCGTCTGGAGGAGACCGGCTACCTGGTCGACGACGGCCTCGCCGTCGCCTGCTATCTGGCGCTCGCGCTGCACCGCCCGATCTTCTGCGAGGGCGACGCGGGCGTCGGCAAGACCGCGCTGGCGCACGCGCTGGCCGAGGCGCTCGGCGCGCCGCTGATCCGGCTGCAGTGCTACGAGGGCATCGACGCGTCGCAGGCGCTGTACGACTGGGACTTCCCGCGGCAGTTGCTGCACCTGCGGGCGGCCGAGGCGGCCGGCGTGAGCGACCCGGGAACGCTGGAGGGCGAGCTCTACAGCCGGCGCTTCCTGCTCGCCCGGCCGCTGCTGCGGGCCCTGGAGACCACCCCCTCGGTGCTGCTGGTCGACGAGATCGACCGCGCGGACGACGAGTTCGAGGCCTTCCTGCTGGAACTGCTGTCGGAGTACTCCGTCACCGTCCCCGAACTGGGCACCCTGCGGGCGCAGTCGCCGCCCGTGGTGGTGCTGACGTCCAACCGGACCCGCGAGGTGCACGACGCCCTCAAGCGGCGCTGCCTGTACCACTGGTTCGAGCACCCCGGCTTCGATCGGGAGCTGGCGATCGTACGGCGCCGGCAGCCGCACGTGGCGGCGCGGCTCGCGGCGCAGGTGACCGCCGTGGTGCAGTGCCTGCGGGAACAGGATTTGGTGCGGCCGCCCGGGGTGGCGGAGACCATCGACTGGGCTGAGGCGCTGGCAGCGCTGGGCGCGACGGAACTCGACGCGGACCTGGCGATGACCACCCTCGGCTCGGTGCTGAAGTACCGCGAGGACGCGGAGCGGGCGCGCTCGCTCGACCTGTCGGAGATCCTCGCCGCGCGGGCGGGCGGGTCGCGGTGAGCACGGTGCGCACGGCGACGGCGGACGGCACGGCGGGGGTGGTGGGCTTCGCCCGCGCCCTGCGGGCCGCCGGGGTGCCGGCCGGCCCCGACCGGGTGGCCGCGTTCCTGGCCGCGCTCGGCCGGCTCGACCCGGGGCGGCGCCGCGACGTGTACTGGGCGGGGCGGCTCACGCTGTGCGGCGGGCCTGATGACCTGGAGCGCTACGACCGGGTCTTCGCGGCCTTCTTCGACGGCGAACGGCCGCCGCGCCGGGTGCGTCCGGCGGCCCGCCCGGTGCGCCCGCCCGCGGTGCCGCGGGCCGAGCCCGGGGAGCGGACCACCGAGGAGGGTGGAGGACCCACCGCGACCGCGCTCGCCAGTGCGACGGAGGTGCTGCGGCACCGTGACGTCGCCGTACTGACCGCGGTCGAGCGGGCCCAACTGAACCGGCTGCTGGCGGTGTTCGCCCTCGACGGCGAGCCGCGCCGCAGCTCCCGGCGCCGTCCGGCACGCCGTGGTGGTGTGGATCCGCGCCGTACCGTGCGGGAGTTGCTGCGCCGGGGCGGGGAACCGGCCGTCCTGCTGCGGCGGGCCCCGGCCCGCAAGCCGCGCCGGGTGGTGCTGCTGCTGGACGTCAGCGGGTCGATGGCCCCGTACGCGGACGCGCTGCTGCGGTTCGCGCACGCCGCCGCGCACGGTTCGCGCGGCCGTACGCCCACCGAGGTCTTCACCCTCGGCACGCGGCTGACCCGGGTCACCCGCGAGATGGCGCGCCGAGACCCGGACGCGGCGCTGGCCGCGGTCGGCGCGGCGGTGCCCGACTGGAGCGGCGGCACCCGGCTCGGGGAGACCCTGCGGGCGTTCCTCGACCGCTGGGGCGCGCGGGGGACGGCGCGCGGCGCGGTGGTCGTGCTGCTGTCGGACGGCTGGGAGCGCGGCGACCCCGCCCTGCTGGCCGCGCAGATGCGGCGGCTGGCTCGGCTGGCGCACCGCGTGGTGTGGGCCAACCCGCGCAAGGCCAGACCGGGGTACGCCCCGCTGGCGGCGGGGATGGCGGCGGCGCTGCCGAGCGTCGACGCCTTCGTGGAGGGGCACAGTCTGGGCGCGCTGGAACGTCTGGCCGCCGTGGTGAGAGGAGCCGACGGTGCGTGAGATCCTTCCTGCGCTGGACGACTGGTACGCCTCGGGAACCCCCTTCGGGCTGGCCACGGTGGTGGCGGTGAGCCGCAGCGCGCCGCGCGGGCCGGGCGCGGCCATGGCGGTGGGGCCCGGTGACGAGGTCGTCGGCAGCGTCTCCGGGGGCTGTGTGGAGGGCGCGGTCTTCGAACTGGCCAAGGAGGTCGTCGCCTCGGGCGAGGCCCGGCTGCACACCTTCGGCTACAGCGACGCCGACGCCTTCGAGGTGGGGCTGACCTGCGGCGGCGAGATCACCCTCCTGGTCCGTCCGGTCTCCCCTGCCACGGACGCGGGCTTCGGCGAGGTCGCGGCCTCCGTCGCCGCGCACCGCCCGGTGGTCACCGCGACGGTGCTCGACGGCCCCGCGCCGCGCGGCGCCACGCTCACGGTGTGGCCGGACCGGGTGGCCGGCACTCTCGGCTCGACGGGCCTGGACGCGGCGGTCACCGACGACGCCCGGGGCGAGCTGGCCCAGGGCGCGACCGGGCAGCGCCACTACGGCCCGCACGGCGAACGGCGCGAGGACGACGTGACGGTCTTCCTGCAGTCCTTCGCCCCGCCGCCGCGGATGCTGGTGTTCGGCGCGATCGACTTCGCGGCGGCGGTGGCGCGCATCGGGCTGTTCCTGGGCTACCGGGTGACCGTCTGCGACGCGCGTCCGGTCTTCGCGACCCCGAAGCGCTTCCCCGAGGGTGTGGAGGTCGTCGTCGACTGGCCGCACCGCTACCTGGGCGGCACGGAGACCGACGACCGCACGGTGGTCTGCGTCCTCACCCACGACCCCAAGTTCGACGTGCCCCTGCTGGAGGTCGCGCTGCGCCGCCCCGCCGCGTACATCGGCGTCATGGGCAGCCGGCGGACGCACGACGACCGGCTCAAGCGGCTGCGCGACACGGAGATGGATCCGGCCGAACTGGCCCGGCTGCGCTCGCCGATCGGCCTGGACCTGGGCGCGCGCACCCCCGAGGAGGTCGCGGTGTCGATCGCCGCCGAGATCATCGCGCTGCGCTGGGGCGGCAGCGGCACCCCGCTCTCGGGCACGGCCGGCGCGATCCACCCCCCGGTGCTCAGGCCGGTGTGACGAGGAGAAGATCATGGAACTGCACCACGAGTTCGGGGTCCCTGTCCCGGTGGCGGACGCCTGGCGGGCGCTGCTGGACATCGAGCGCGTCGCCCCGTGCATGCCGGGCGCGACGGTGGAGGAGTACGACGGCGAGACCGTCAGGGGCACGGTGAAGGTCAAGGTCGGCCCGGTGACGGTGACGTACCGCGGCACGGCGGTCTTCGAGGAGCGGGACGGTACCGCGCACCGCGTCGTGCTGGCTGCCCGCGGCAAGGAGGTCCGCGGCCAGGGGACGGCGCGCGCGACGGTGACCGGCACGCTGACGGAGAAGGACGGCACGACGGTCGTCTCGGTGACGACCGACCTCGCCGTGACCGGCCGCCCCGCGCAGTTCGGGCGCGGCGTGATGGCGGAGGTAGGCGACCGCATCATCGGCCAGTTCGCCGACTGCCTCGCCGGACGGCTCGCCGCGCCGCAGCCCCCTGCCGGGGGCGAGGACGCCGCGAAGGACGCCGAGGACGCGCCCCTCGTACCGGCGGGCCACGAGGACGAGCCCCTTGACCTGCTCAGGGTCGCGGGCGCCCCGCTCGCCAAACGTGCCGCGGCCGCGGGCCTGGTGGCGGCCGCCGTCGGCGCGGCGGTCGTCGTCTTCCTGCGGCGCCGCAGGCGCTGACGCGTACGGCGGTGGGGGCTTGCTGGCGTGGGGGGGGGTGGGGTGTGGTTGTTGGGCTGTCGCGCCCTCTCGCGCCCGAAGGGCGCGACACGGCGGGACAGCCGAACCACCGGCACAGGCCCCGGCACCGGCACCGGGGCACTGCCCGCGAGCTCAGAAGTTGATCATGTGACCGGCCAGGCCGTGGACCGCCTCCTGGACGGCCTCGCTGAGCGTCGGGTGGCCGTGGACGTTGCGGGCCAGCTCGGCCGCCGTGAGGTCCCATTTCTGCGCGAGCGTCAGCTCCGGCAGCAACTCGGTGACCTCGGGGCCGATCAGGTGACCGCCCAGGATCTCGCCGTACTTCCCGTCGCTGATGAGCTTCACGAAGCCGCTCGCGTCGCCGAGGCCGTGCGCCTTGCCGTTGGCGGTGAAGGGGAACTTGGCCACGCGCACGTCGAAGCCGCGCTCGTGGGCCTGCGCCTCCGTCCACCCGAAGCTGGCGATCTGCGGCTGGCAGAAGGTCACGCGCGGGATCATCACGTAGTCGAGCGACATGGTCTCGGCCTCCGCGATGGTCTCGGCGGCGACCACGCCCATGGCCTCGGCGGCGTGCGCGAGCATCAGTTTCGCGGTGACGTCGCCGATGGCGTAGATGTGCGGGACGCTGGTGCGGCAGAACTCGTCGATGTCGATGGCGCCGCGCTCGGTGAGCCGCACGCCGGTCTGCTCCAGGCCGTAGCCCGAGATCCGCGGCTGGAAGCCGATCGCCTGGAGCACCTTGTCCGCCTGAAGCGTCTGCCGCTGGCCGCCGGTGGTCACCATGACCTTCACCGAGTCGCCGGCGTCGTTGATCGCCTCCACCCGGGTCGAGGTGAGCACGTCGATGCCCAGCTTGCGGTACTGGCGGGAGAGTTCGGCCGAGACCTCCTCGTCCTCCAGCGGCACGATCCGGTCGAGGAACTCCACGAGGGTCACCTTCACCCCGTAGTTGTGCAGGACGTACGCGAACTCCACGCCGATCGCGCCGGCGCCCGCGATGAGCATGCTGCCCGGGAGCGTGTCCGTCATGATCTGCTCCTCGTAGGTCACGACCCGCTCGCTGAGCGAGGTGCCGGGGAGCAGCCTGGTGGTGGCGCCGGTGGCGATGATGCAGTGGTCGAAGGTGACGGTCTCGCTGCCGCCGGAGCCCAGCGCGACGTGGAGGGTGTGGTCGCCGGTGAAGGTGCCGTGGCCCTCGAACTTCGTGATGTCGTTCTTCTTCATCAGGAAGTGGACGCCCCTGACGCGGCCGTCGGCGACCTTGCGGCTGCGCGCGAAGGCCTCGCGGTAGTCGAAGTCGACCTCGCCGTTCACCCGGATGCCGAAGGTCTTGGCCTCCTTGGTGAAGATGTGGGCCAGTTCCGCGTTGCGCAGCAGGGCCTTGGAGGGGATGCACCCGACGTTGAGGCAGACCCCGCCCCAGTAGCGCTCCTCGACGATCGCCGTGCGCAGGCCCAGCTGGGCGGCCCTGATGGCGGCGACGTATCCGCCGGGACCCGCGCCCAGGACGACGACGTCGAAGTGTGTGCTCATGCGGCGACCCCCTGGGTGGACCACGGTGCGGATGCTCGGGCGGGCCGGAGTGTCCCTTGGCCCACGATCAGGCCCCGGGGGCGGCCGCGCAACACGGGGGAGTCGGGCACCGCGTCGCATCGGCCGCCCGGTGCGCGTCCGGGACGACGGCGGGTCAGTTGTTCGCCAGGAACTGGCGGGCGAGGGCGTCGCCGACGGAGACCGCCTTGGCGTGGCTCTCGATCGGCGAGACGGAGGAGTTCTTGAAGAGGATGTACGTCACACCGGACTCCGCCCCGCCGGTCTCGGGGTCGGGGTCGATGCCGAGGGCCTGCGCGGTGGCGTAGGAGGCCTCGCCGATGATCGCGGTGGGTCCGGTGTCGCCGACGACCGCGTACTCGACCCGACCGCCGTACACGACGGCGACGACACCGCCGCCCTTGATGCCGGCGCCGCGGTAGTCCCAGGTGCCGCTGGGGCTGGGGACGACGACGTAGGGGAGCGTCTCGGAGTCGAGCGGGCGGCCGTCCGACTGGTGGAAGGCCGTGTCGTCCTGGAACCAGGGGTCGGTGTCCCAGTTGCACCGGGCGGTGACCTGGCCGTCGCAGTCGATGTCCATGTCGGCCTTCCAGAACACGGCGCCGTTGGCCCCGCAGACCGGGACGGTGGCGGTGGTCTCCTCGTCGGTGCGGTACCCGCCGTTGGAGATCTGGCTGCAGCCATTGACCTTGGCCAGCAACTGGGCGGCGGTGACGGAGCCCTCCTGCGGGCTGCGGGGGGAGGTTCCGGCGGGGCCTGCGGCGTCGGCGGCGGGGGTGAGGAGGGCGGCCAGCAGGGTGGCTCCGGCACCGGCGGTGGCCAGTGCGAGGCGCTTGCGCACGAGGGACTCCTTCCGTTAGGAAACTTTCCTAACGCCCATCGTGACATCTTGTCGGGGGCATGCCAAGAGGGCGAAGGTCCCGCCGGGGAAGGACCAGACGATGACCGAAAGACCGAGGGCGCGCCGCCGCGCGCCCCCTACGGTGGGGGGCTGATCCGCATGCCCGGCATGCGGCAGCCGGCCCCAGGAGGTACCACCGTGGCACTGACGACCCGCTCGACCCGAGCGCTCGGAGCGGTCGCGGCGGTGACGCTCGCCGGAGCCGCACTCGCCGCCTGCGGCACGGAGCACATGGTGCAGAACGCCGGTGCCGCCCACTCGGCGCCCTCCGCCCCTGCCGTCGCGTCGCCCGCCACACCCTCCGCGCCGTCGGCGCCCTCGTCCGCACCCGCCACAAAGCCCTCCGCGGGACACGGCACCCCGCCGGGCACGGCCCGCACCCCGGCGGGCACCGGGCACCACGGCCCCGGGCACCACGGCAGCGCGCACCCCGGCCCCGCCGCCGCGGGGACCGGCCGTCCGCAGGCCCCGGCGCACGGCTCGGACGCGCCCCATGGCACCGCGCCCCACGGCACCGCCGTCCGGGCCCCCGACCGCGCCACGGCCGTGACCGCGCGCTCGATCCAGCACGGCGTGGAGGCCCCGGGCAGGTCGGTGGCGCTCACCTTCGACGACGGCCCGGACCCGATGTGGACCCCCAAGGTCCTCGAGGTGCTCGCCCGGCACCACGCCAAGGCCACCTTCTGCGAGATAGGCCCCAACGCCCGGGCCCACCCCGACCTGGTCCGGCGGATCGCCGCCGCGGGCCACCGGCTGTGCGACCACTCCGTCCACCACGACGAGGCGCAGAGCCGCAAGTCGCCGGAGTACAACCGCCACGAGATACTCGACGCCCGCGACGAGATATCCCGCGCCGCCGGCTCCGGCGACGCGCCGCTGTGGTACTACCGTGCCCCGGGCGGCGACTTCTCCCCCGCGATCCGCGCCATCGCCGCCGACCACGGGCTGCGCCCGCTCGGCTGGACGGTCGACTCCGACGACTGGCGCCGCCCCGGCGCGGACGCCATCCTCGCGACCGTGAACCGCGAGCTGAAGCCCGGGGCCATCGTGCTGATGCACGACGGCGGCGGCGACCGGAGCCAGACCGTGCAGGCGCTGGAGACCCTGCTCGAGCGGCTCGACGCGGCCGGCTACACGTACACCTTCCCCCAGCGCTAGGCCGTGTCGTCCTAGACCCGGATCCCGGGACCGCGGTCGTCCCGCGCACCACCAGGGAACGCGGCGCCGCCCTCGATACCCCGCCCGCCCGGCGCCCGGCTCCTGGTCGCCGATGTCTTCGGCGGCAACCCCCGCCTGCCCCGGCCCGGCTGGGGACGCTGCTCGCCGGCCGGGTGCGGGCCCACCGGGAGCCGGGCGAGCGCGCTGCCGCTGCCCGGTGCGGACCCGGCCGTGGTCCGCGGCGAGTTCCCGTAGGTGGACGCCGCCGTTCAGGCCGTCCACAGCCCCCGCCTGCGGCGCTTCGTGGAGTCGGGCGGGGATCCCGGCATCGCCACCGCGTTCGTGGAGGGCCGGAGGGACGTGGCGGCGTACGCGCGGCACGGACCGTGTCTGCCGGACCCCGCCGCGGCGCGTCCGCGCGCGGGGCTGGTCGCGACAGCGGGGGGCCGAGGGCCCCGTCCCGCGTTCTTCTCACGGCCCGTGACGATTCCCTGCACACGGGCTGCGCCGGGGCTCCGGAGGCGGTGTAATGACGACGTGGTCAGCGACGGCGCGAAAGGACGCAGAGGTCGGGCGCTGTCCGCCGAGCTCGCGCTGAAATCGCTCCGATCCGACCTCGGCCGGTCCGCCCGCCTGCGGTCCGTCATCGAACAGGCTCTGGTCTTCACCGGTGCCACCCACGTCGCGGTGTACGCGCCATCGGAGACCGGCGGGCAGTTGTGCCTGGTCGCGTCGGCCGGGGTGCCGCGCATCCTGCACGGGCTGCGCCAGAGCTACGCGACGGACGGCGGTTCCCCCATGGCCGTCGCCGTGCGCCAGGACCGCGTGGTGACCGCGGGGCCCGCGGAGGTCGCCCGGCTGGTGGGGAACGGGGCGTCGGAGACGCCGGAGGTCTCGCTGACCGCCCTGCCGCTGCGGGCGGACCACGTGTGCGTCGGCTGCCTCGTGGCGGTCACCGACCAGCCCGGCGGCTTCGACGCCGAGGACCGGCGGAGTCTCGAACTGTTCGCCACGGCGATCGGCCATCCCGGTCCCGCGCCCGGCGACGTGTGCGCCGACACCGATCCGGTGGCCGGGGCGGAGTCCCGGGCCACCGGGTTCACCCTCGACATGGACACCGGCTGGATCAACGTCGGCGACGACGTGCTCGCCCTGTTCGGCCTGGAACCCGCCGCCTTCGACGGCCGGGTGGAGACCCTGCTCGCGCTGACCGTCCCCGAGGACCTGCCCGCGCTGATGTCGGTGGTGGAGGCCGGGCACATGGCCACCGGCGACCGCGAGCTGGAGTTCCGCATCCGTCGGCCCTCCGGGGAACTGCGCTGGCTGCGGCTGCGCGGGCGGGTGCTGTTCGCCCCGGACGGCCGTCCCGTACGGCTGCTGGGCACGGTCGGCGACGCCTCGCGGATGCGGGCCGGGGTCAACGACGTGGGCCGGGTGCAGCAGCTCGCCGCCGACCTGGCCAACGCCGCGACGGTGCGCGAGGTCAGCACGGTGGTGGTGACCTCGCTGCGCCGCCCGCTGAACGCCGACCGGATCGCGCTCGCCGAACTGGAGAGCGACCGGCTGGTGGTCACCGTCCTCGATCCGGCGGACCCATCGGCGTGGCCGGAGGTGTGGCGCACCGAATGGCGTTCCGAATGGCCCGACGCGCCGACCCGGGCCATGCCCACGCTGGCGACCGCGCTCCGCGAGGGCCGGGTCGGCTTCTGGCCGGCCGGGGCACCGCTGGAGTCCACGCTGGCCGGGGTCGGGCCCGGCGGCCTCGCGGTGCTGCCGCTGCCCGCGGCCGGCCGCGTCGTCGGATGCTGCATCATCGGCTGGGACGAGCCCCACGAGTTCGGCGCGGACGAACGGGCCGTGCTGACCGCCGCGGCCGGCCTGGTCGGCCAGGCGCTGGTGCGCGTGAGGGCCTTCGACGCCGAGCACGAACTGGTGGGCACCCTCCAGCGCACCCTGCTGCCGCGCCGGCTCCCGGTGCTGCCGGGCGGTGTCGCGGTCGCCCGGTACCTGCCGACGACCGGTGGGCTCGAGGTCGGCGGCGACTGGTACGACGTCATACCCCTGCACGACCACCACGTCGCCCTGGTCATCGGCGACGTCCAGGGCCACAACGCCGGGGCGGCCACGCTCATGGGCCAGATGCGCACCGCGATCCGGGCGTACGCCGTGGAGGGCCACTCCCCCGACGTCGTCGTCTCGCACGCCAACCGCCTGCTCGTGGGCATGGAGACCGACCTCTTCGCGACCTGCTGCTACGTCAGCATCGACATGGAGGAGGGCAGCGCCTGGTGCGTGCGCGCCGGCCACCTGCCCCCGGTGCTGCGGCTGCCCGACGGCAGCACCCGGACCGTGGAGGGCGACGGCGGGCCCCCGCTGGGTGTCGTCGACGACGCGGACTTCCCGCTGATCCCGCTGCGGCTGCAGATCGGCACCGTCCTCGCGCTCACCACGGACGGCCTGGTGGAGTCGGCCGAACTCCCCCTGGACGAGGGCATGCAGAGGATGTCGCGCGAGCTGTCCGAGACCGACCCCTCCCACCTGGGCCGCATGGCCGACGCCCTGCTCAGCGCCGCCACCCGCAGCGACGACGTGGCGCTGCTGCTCATGCGCTACGACGGCATGACCGTCAAGCCCGTACGCGAGAGCTGGACGGTGTGGCGGCTCCCCGACGCCGCCTCGCACGCCCGCCGCTTCACCGCCCGCACCCTGCGCGCGTGGGGGCTCGGCGAGGCGGCCGACACGGTGCTGCTCGTCGTCTCGGAGCTGGTCACCAACGCCCTGGTGCACACCGAGGGCCAGGTCCGGCTCGATCTCACCCTCACCGGCGACCGGCTGCGGATCGCGGTCGGCGACGCCTCGCCGCGGACGCCGGTCAAACCGGCGATCATCAACTGGCACGACACCGGCGGCCGCGGCATCCTCCTCGTCGACGCCATGTCCGCCGCCTGGGGCACGATGCCGCTCAGCGGCGGCAAGCAGGTGTGGTGCGAGGTCCCCGTGCACCCCCCGCACACCGGCCCCGCCGGCTGAGGCCTCGCCCGCCCGCGCACGGATCCGGCCCCGCCGCAAGGCGTCCCCCGGCCGTTCCGCGCGGCTCTGGGCCCGCGCCCACGAAACCGCCGAACGGGGGCCGGGACGGAGCCTGTTCGGGCCCCCGCGGGACGGTGCCTCAACCGTGACCTGCAGCACCTCTTCCCGACATGCCGACCAGTCGGTATCGTGCGGCCACCCCGGGGCACCGACGCCCGGGGCGTACCGGCCGAACCTTGCCCGTCCCTCCACCGCGCCCGAACACCCTGGCCACACAAGCCGCTTGGAGACCGCGCGATGACGTACCACGGCGACACCCGGCACCACTGGCAACCACCGCCACCGGCTGCGGCACCTCCACGGCCACCGGTGCGGCCCACCGCGGCCGGTCCCGGCGCTCAGCGCGCTCGGCTGCTTCGTGGTCCTCCTCCCGCTCTCCGTCCTCGCGCGGGACGCGATGGGAGCGCGGATCGCCGGAGAACCCGCGCCGGGCGCCCTGACGGGCCTGTCACAGCTCGCCGCCACCTTCGCCGCGATCCGCCGGCACGAGCGCAGCGCGCGGCGGTCGGTGGACCCGCCGGCGCGGCGCGTACGGCAGCTGATCGGGACGGCCGGCGGAGCCGCCCGGTGAACCGGTTCGCGGCCGGACACGACTCGGGGACGCTGAGCGCCGTCCCCCTCTTCGTCAGGTTCCTGGTGACCCGCCCGCTGCTGGGCGTCTTCGCCGGGCCGGAACGGGACGACCTCGCGGAGTTCTGCACCGGGTACCGCACCCTCGCCCCGTTCAGGAACGGACCGGCCGTCGCCGGCGGCCGCGTCACCGCCGCGGCCGTCCTCGGCACCACCGGCGTCATCGTCCTCGCCGACCGGCTGGGCAGCCGCTACGTCCGGCGGCGCCGGGACGGGACGGCCGCCGGGAGCGGGCGGCACCACGAGGTGGACGAGGCGCGGCCGCTCGCGGGCGCCGGCTAGCCGAACTCCTCGTCACCGGGGGCTTGTCAGCGCCTCGGGCGGGGGTCACCCTCAGTCGGAACCGAATCCGATTCTGATTCGGTCCGAGCTGGGAGGAGCCCTCCCGAACGGCAGGCCACCGCGTGCGGGAGGCCCGGCGCGCCGTCCCGCACGACCCCGCGCCGAGCCGGCGGGCGGCCGGGCGACCGGGCCGTCCGCGCGATCACTCCCCCGACCCCCGACCCCTCACCCCTCTCGTCCCTCCCGTCCCGTACCACCCCCGCCGAACTCCCAAGGAAGGGTGACTGGTGGAAAGCCTCCTGCGCATCGACGGACTCGAGGTCTCCTTCGGAGGCCTGTCCGCGCTCGATGCGGTGTCCCTGTCGGTCCGGCCGGGCGAAGTGCTCGGCGTCATCGGCCCCAACGGGGCCGGAAAGACGACCCTGTTCAACGCCGTGTGCGGCTTCGTGCGCCCGGCCGCCGGGACGCTGTACTGGCAGGACCGGGCACTGCCCTGGCCCCGCCCGCACCAGCTGGCCCGGCTCGGCATCGCCAGGACCCTGCAGGGCCTGGGGCTGTTCCCCCGGCTCACCGTGCTGGAGAACGTCATGGTCGGGGCGACCCGGCACGCCCGGGCGGGCTTCGCCTCCGCGCTGCTGGGCCTGCCCCGTTCCGACCGCGACGAGCGGCTGCTGCGCCACCGTTCGCTGGCCGTCCTGCGGGAGCTCGGCGCGGAGGACGCCGCCGGCCGGCTCCCCGGCGAACTCCCCTACGGGGTGCAGAAGCAGGTCGCGCTCGCCCGGGCGCTGGTCGGCGAGCCGCGGCTGCTGCTGCTCGACGAGCCGGCCTCGGGGCTGTCCGAGGACGGCATGCGCGGACTGGGCGAGGTCATCTCCGGGCTGCGCGAACGGATGGCGGTGATCCTCGTCGAGCACCACATGGACCTCGTCATGCGGGTCTGCGACCGCGTCCTCGTCCTCGACTTCGGAAAGGTCATCGCCTACGGCACCCCGGACGAGGTGCGCGACGACCCGCTGGTGACCGAGGCGTACCTCGGCGACGAGGTCACCGAGAGGACACCGGCGCCGGCCGACACCGCGGCGCCGGGGGCGCCCGAGGCGCGAGAGGAGTCCTCCCGTGCTTGAGGTCCGTGAACTCGCCGTCTCCTACGGCATGGTGCGGGCCCTGGACGAGGTGTCCCTCACCGTGGACCAGGGCAGCATCACCGCCGTGCTGGGCGCCAACGGCGCCGGCAAGACCACGCTCCTGCGCACCGTCAACGGACTCGTCCGGCCCCGCTCCGGCAGCGTGCTGCTCGACGGCGCCGACATCACCCGGCTGCCCGTGGAGGAGGTCGTGCGGCTGGGCCTGGCCCATGTGCCGGAGGGCCGCGGGGTCATCACCGAACTGACCGTCCAGGACAACCTCCGGCTCGGTGTCCTGTGGCGGAACCGGCGCGAGCGCAGGGCGCTGCAGTCCACCGGTCTGGAGGAGGTGTACGCCCTCTTCCCCGCGCTGGCCGAGCGGCGCGCACGGCTCGCGGAGACGCTCTCCGGCGGCGAACGGCAGATGCTGGCCATCGGCAGGGCGCTGATGACCCGGCCGCGGCTGCTGCTGCTCGACGAGCCGTCGCTGGGGCTCGCTCCCCGGGTCACCGCGCAGATCCTCGCGGTCCTGCGGGAGTTGCGGGAGCGGCAGGGGCTCACCGTGCTCCTGGTGGAGCAGAACGCGCGCAGCGCCCTGTCCGTCGCGGACCACGGCGTCGTGCTGAACCTGGGGCGGGTGGTCGCGTCCGACGCGGCCGCGAGCCTCGCCACCGCGGACGACCTCCGCCACGCCTATCTGGGGTTCTGACATGTACTTCATCAATCTGACACTGGGCGGGGTGAGCAGCGGCATCGTCTACGCGGCGGTCGCGCTGGCCCTGGTGCTCATCTGGCGGGCGACCCGGATCGTCAACTTCGCCCAGGGCGGCATGCTGATGATCACGACCTTCGTCGCGCTCGGCGTGATCCACGCGACGGGTTCGTACTGGCTCGGGCTGCTGGCCGCCCTCGCCTCGGGGTTCGTCCTGGGAGCGGTCGTGGAACGGGTGCTGGTCCGCCCGATCGAGAACGGGCCGCCGATGAACGCGGTGATCGTCACCCTCGGCCTGCTGCTGTTCCTGCAGGCGGTGGCCGGGATGGTGTGGGGCGGCACGCCGCGTTCCTTCCCGCCGCTGCTGGGCATCAAGGGCTTCGCGGTGGGCGACGCACGGTTGCTGCTGTCGCCCTCGGACCTGTTCGTCATCGGGGCCGTGCTCGTGGTGATGGCGCTGCTCGTGCTGCTCTTCCGGGTCACCCCGGTGGGGCTGCGGATGCGGGCGGCGGCGTTCTCCCCCGAGGTGGCCCGGATGTTCGGGGTGCGGGTCGGACGGGTGCTCACGCTGGGCTGGGCGCTGGCGGGGGCGGTCGGGGCGCTCGCCGGGGTCCTGGTGGCGCCGGCGACCTTCGTCGGTCCCAACCAGTTCGACGCGGTGCTGGTGTTCGGCTTCGCCGCCGCCGTCGTCGGGGGGCTGGACAGCCCGCCCGGTGCGGTGGTCGGCGGGCTCGTGGTCGGGCTCACCCTGTCCTACGTCTCGGGGTACCTGGGGTCCGAGGTCGCGCTGCTGGGCGCGCTGGCGGTGCTGATGACGGTGCTGATGATCAGGCCCAACGGCCTGTTCTCGCGTACCTCCGTGCGACGGGTGTGAGGGGCACATGACCGACACGACCGACACGACCGACACCGCCGAGGACCCGGGGTCCGCGCGCGGGGGCCCGGCGGCCGCGGGCCTGGCGGCCCGGCTGCGGGGTCCGATGGACCGCACCGCGGTACGGCACCTGGTGCCCGCGCTGCTCGGGCTGCTGGTGGTCTGCGGCGTCAGCGCCCTGCTGTCGCCGTACCAGAACCTGGAGGTCGCCACCGTCGCCACGTACGTGTGCGCGGTCGCCGGGCTGACCGTCCTGACGGGGACCAACGGCCAGATCTCGCTGGGCCACGGCGCGCTGATGGCGGTCGGCGCCTACGGGACCGGCCTGTTCCTGACCGAACTGGGCTGGCCGCTGGCCGTCTCGCTGCCGGCGGGGACGGCGGTCACGGCCGCCCTCGGCGCGCTGGTGGGCGCCGCCGCGGCGCGGCTGCAGGGCCCGTACCTCGCCGGCGCGACCCTCACCCTGGCCGTCGGCCTGCCGGCGCTCGCCAACTACCGGCACCTGACCGATCTGCTCGGCGGCGAGAACGGGCTCGTGGTGGACTCGCCCCCGCCGCCCGAGGCGCTGGGACCGTACTTCCCGCTGGAGCGCTGGCAGGCCTGGGTCTGCGTGCTGTGCGCGGTGGTCGTGCTGGTGTTCCTCGCCGACCTCGGGCGCAGCCGTGTCGGCCGGTCGTGGCGGGCGATCCGGGACGACGAGGTCTCCGCTGCGCTGGCCGGCATCCACGTGGCCCGGCTGCGGGTGCTCGCCTTCGTGGTCAGCGCGGCCTGCGCGGGCCTGGGCGGCGGGCTCCTCGCGGTGGTCAGCTCGCTGGCCGCGCCCGGGGCGTTCCCGCTGGCGCTCTCGCTGTCCCTGCTGACGGCGGCGGTGCTCGGCGGCCTCGGCAGCCTGGCGGGCGCCGTGTACGGCTCGGTGCTCCTCGTCCTGCTGCCCAACTGGACGGGGGACGTGGCGGACGCCCTGGAGCTGTCCCGGGGCTTCTACGCGAACCTGCCGCCGGCCCTGTACGGCCTCGCGCTCGTCCTGTCGATGCTCCTGTTCCCGCAAGGGATCCAGGGGGCCCTCATCCGTCTGGTCCGGCGGCTCCGCACCCGGGGCCCCGGTACCTGACCGTCCGCATCCCGTTCCCTCGACCACCGGCACGTCATGTGAAATCCGTTCAAAACCCACCGAATCCGATTCGGTTCCAGGAGGGGTCATGAGAAGAAGTCACCGACAGGGCCTGCGTCTGCGCGGCGGCGCCGCGCTGGCCGTGCTGGCCCTGGTGCTCACCGCCTGTTCGGGCGGCTCGGGCGGCGGTTCCGCCGCACCGGGCGTCACCGAGGACAGCATCGTCATCGGCAGCCACCAGCCGCTCACCGGGCCCGCGGCGCCCGGGTACAGCAACGTCTCGGCGGGCGCCAAGGCGTACTTCGACCACGTCAACGCGGGCGGCGGGGTCAACGGCCGGAAGATCGACTTCCGGTACAAGGACGACGCGTACAACCCGACCCAGACGGTGAAGGTCACCAAGGAACTCGTCCTGGAGGACAAGATCTTCGCCATGATGGGCGGCCTCGGCACGCCGACCCACACCAAGGTGGTCGACTACCTCAACAGCCGCCGTGTGCCGGACCTGTTCGTGTCCTCCGGCTGCCGCTGCTGGGACCAGCCCGACAAGCACCCGCAGACCTTCGGGTGGCAGCCGGACTACCTCGTCGAGGGCAAGATCCTCGGCCAGTACATCAAGGAGAACTTCGCGGGCAAGAAGGTCGCCTACTTCTACCAGGGCGACGACTTCGGCAAGGACGGCGTCGAGGGGCTGGACCAGTACGTCCCCAAGGAGTCGGTGGTCAGCCGGCAGAGCTACCAGCCCGGCGGCACCGACATCGCCCCGCAGGTCACAGCCATCGCCCAGTCCAAGGCGGACGTGGTGGTGCTGTTCACCATCCCGACGTACACCGCGCTGTTCAAGCTCACCTCGCTCAAGCTCCGGTACAACCCGCAGATGGTGGTGACCAACGTCGGTTCCGACCCGACCACCCTGGCGGGACTGCTGCAGTCCTTCGCGAAGCAGGCGGGCGGCACGGCCGACCCGGCGGCGCTCATGGACGGCATCATCACCGACACCTACATGCCGCCCACCAACGACGCCTCCAACAGCTGGATCAAGCTCTTCCGCGGGATCCACGACAAGTACATCCCGAAGCTGCCCTTCGACGGCAACGTCGAGTTCGGGATGTCCATGGCCTACACCTTCGTCCAGGCACTGCAGGGCGCCGGGAAGAACCCCACGCGCGAGTCGCTGGTGAAGGCCGTGGAGAAGGGCGGCTTCACCGGACCCGGGCTGGTGCCTTTCCGGTTCAGCGGGGACTCCCACGCGGGCTACACCGGCGTCCAGATCGGCATCCTGAAGGGCAGCACCGAGGTCGCCCTGCAGGGTACGCCGCTGGTCACGGACTCCGAGCGGGGCGCCATCACGCCGTACACCACGGCGCAGCCGCAGGCCCCGGCCGACGGCATCCCGGCACCCTGAACGACCAGGGGTAGTGTGCTGCCCCTCCAGGCAGTGGGTTCACGGCGCGACGCGACCGTGACGGACGGAAGGTCCCGGGATGGGCGACACACGCGGTGACGAGCTGCTCATCGGCGATCCCGCGGACCTTCCCACGACCGGTGGGGCGTCCGGGCCGGCCCCGGCCCGGACGCCCGGCCGGGCGGCGACCACCCGGCAGTCGCTCCTCAAGGCGGCCCGCGAGGTCTTCGGGGAGTCGGGGTACGCGGCGACCGGCATCGCCGAGGTGGTCCGCCGCGCGGACGCCAGCGTCGGCGGGCTCTACCACCACTTCGACGGCAAGGTGGACCTCTTCCTGGCCCTGTGGGAGGAGTTCCGCACCGCGCAGGCGCAGACCACGGCGCGGGCGGTCGCCCGGCTCCGGGAGACCGGCGAGAGCCGCCCGCGCGCCCTCTTCCTCACCGGCACCCGCGCGTACCTGGAACACACCCGGGCCCGGCGGGAGATGGCCAGGCTCTTCTACACCGGGGACACCCCGCCGGGCTTCGACCTGCTCGGCCGGCAGAACCTCAGGACCTGGATCAGCCACAACGCGACCCTGCTCGGCATCACCCACGAACGGCCGGGCGACCGCGCCCTGCTGATCGCGCTCACGACGACGATCGCCGAGATCGGGCGGGAGCTCGTCGTCTGCGACGACGCCCGCGAGGCCGCGGACCTGACCGACACCGCCCTGGAACTCATCGGCAGGCTCTGCGACTTCGGGCTGTCCGGCGCAGAGGGCGACGCCGCCGGCCGGGCCCGTCCGGCCACCGCCTGAGCCCGTCCTGGCCCCGGCCCCCGGCGCCCGCGGACCGCGGGATCACCCCTGCTCACGGGGCGAAAGGCCCCGCTCAAGCTCAGGGCTGAACATTACCTCCGGTAAATCTGCACACCGCACACGCGGGCGACATACGGCCGCACGTCCGTACGGGACACCTCCCGGCAGTGTGCGCGGTTTGATCCGGAGTGCCCGGTTCCGCAGCCCCGGGGAGATCCGCGAGTGTGAAGGAATTGCCGCCGGAAAGTGGGAAACGCACCACACCGGTGAAGTCGCGAATCCGAACCAAATTCGAACACACCCGTCGCCAATTGGCCGTCCCAGCTGCTCCCATGCTTGTATCCCGTGCCGTGGCGAAGAGGTTGCCCCCCTGATGATTCGCCACATGAAATGTGTTCACACGAAGGGAAACCCCCCATGGACTTCACCTCCCAGGTTGAGACCCGCGAGATCTCCGACGCGGACCTGGACAACGTCTCCGGCGGTCTCGTGGGCGGCCTCGTGGCCAACGCCACCGGCACCGTCGAGTCGATCGCCCCGGTCGCCGGCACCGTGTCCGGTGTCGTCGGCACGGTCGAGGGCATCTCCGGCGTCAACACCGGCGCCGTGACCGGCCTGGCCACCGGCCTGATCGCGGGTCTCTGACACTGATGGATCCGCGGGTCCCGGATGCCTCCCTTCCGGGACCCGCGGACGCCATTGCGGCCTTGTGCCCCGATGGCGAGGCATGCGGCTGAGGGAAGAGTTCCGTGCAGTTTCGCCAAAAGGCCCTTGCCAAGCTCCAATCACCGGAAGCGCTCGACCTCCCGGTGCGTTTTGCGCGCCCGCAGGGCCGTGTCGTGCTGGCCGTCGCCATTCTTGTGATCGCCGCCGCGAGTTCCTGGGCGGTAAACGGTTCCGTGTCCTCGAAATTGAGCGTGCCGGGAATTATCGGCTACGGGCAGGGCAGTTACGTCCTGCAGAGTCCGGTCGCCGGCCAGGTCACCCGGGTCCTCGCCGAGGAAGGGCAGCGCCTGCCCGCCGACGCCCCTCTGCTCAACGTCCGTACGGCGCGCGGCGACACCGTCGTCCGCACCGTGGCGGCGGGCCGGGTCACCGCCCTGGTGGCCTCGATCGGCACCGTCGTCACCGTCGGCGCGGACGTGGCGGCCGTCGAACGCGTCGCCCGCACCGGCGACCCTCTCGTCGCGACCCTCTACGTCCCGGCGACCGGCGCCTCCTCGGTACCGGTGGGCGCCGCGGTGGACCTCGCCGTCGAGTCCGCGCCCCAGGCCCGGTACGGGGTGCTGCGTGGCCATGTGCAGACCGTCGGCCGCACCTCGCGCACCGCCCGGCAGATCGCCGCGGACCTCGGCGACCCGCAACTCGCGGCGCAACTCACCCGCGCGGGACGCCCGGTGGCCGTCGTCGTGAGGCTCGACGCCTCCTCCTCCACCCCGACCGGATATCGCTGGTCCAAGGGCGACGGTCCCGCCTACGAGCTGGACTCGATGACCCTGGCCACCGGCGCCGTCCACCTGGCCGCACAGCGCCCGATCGATTGGCTGCTCCCTTGACCGCGCCGACCGCCCGGCCCCAGCAGCGGCCGCTGCCGCCCGCCGGCCGCCGCAGACACCGTCCCGAGCCCGCGCGCGCCCGCCGGCAGCGTCCGCGCAGCAGGCCGCGCACCGTCCGCACGCCGACGGTGCTGCAGATGGAGGCGGTGGAGTGCGGGGCGGCCTCCCTGGCGATGGTGCTCGGCCACTACGGCCGACACGTGCCGCTGGAGGAACTGCGCATCGCCTGCGGCGTCTCCCGCGACGGCTCCCGCGCCAGCAACCTGCTCAAGGCCGCCCGCGGCTACGGCCTGCAGGCCAAGGGCATGCAGATGGAGACCGCGGCCCTCGCCGATGTTCAGGCGCCGGCCATCCTTTTCTGGGAGTTCAACCACTACGTCGTCTACGACGGCACGGGCCGCCGCCTCGGCCGGCGCGGCGTCCACGTCAACGACCCCGACAAGGGGCGGCGTTTCGTGCCGGTGGAGGACTTCGACACCAGCTTCACCGGTGTCGTGCTGACCTTCGAGCCGGGCCCGGACTTCCACCGCGGCGGCCGCAGGCCCGGCGTCCTCGGCGCCCTTCCGGCCCGGCTGCGCGGCACCAGCGGCACCATGCTCGCCGCGCTGGTGGCCAGCCTCCTGCTGGTCGCGGTCGGGGCGGCGCTGCCCGCGCTCAGCCGCACCTACATCGACCTGTTCCTGATCGGCGACCAGACCTCCCTGCTGGGCGTGCTGTTCGCGTCGATGGCCGTCCTGGTGGCGCTCACCGCCGCGCTCACCGCGGTCCAGCAGTCCAACCTGCTGCGCGGCCGCATCATCTCCTCCACCCTCGGCAGCGCCCGCTTCCTTCGCCACCTGCTGCGGCTGCCGGTCACCTTCTTCACCCAGCGCAGCCCGGCCGACCTCGTACAGCGCCTGCAGTCCAACGACGCGGTCGCCGAGACCCTCGCCCGCGACCTGGCCGCGGCGGCCGTCGACGGCGTCGTCGTCGTGCTCTACGCGCTGCTGATGTGGACGTACGACCCCCAGCTCACCGTCCTCGGGGTGGGGATCGCCCTGCTCAACGCCGTCGCCATGCGCCTGGTGACCCGGCTGCGCGCCACCCGGACGCAGAAACTGCGCGCCGACAGCGCCCGGCTCACCAACACCTCGTACACCGGCCTGCAGTTGATCGAGACGATGAAGGCCACCGGCGGCGAGAACGGCTACTTCCGCCGCTGGGCCGGGCAGCACGCCTCCACCTTGGAGGAGCAGCAGCGGCTCGGCGTGCCCAGCGCCTGGCTGTCCGTCGTCGCCCCGACGCTCGCCACGCTCAACAGCGCGCTCATCCTGTGGATCGGCGGGCTGCGGGCGGTGGAGGGGCACATCTCGATCGGTCTGCTCGTCGCCTTCCAGGCCCTGGTCACCCGGTTCACCGCGCCCATCACCCGGCTCAACGGCGTCGCCGGCCGCATCCAGGACTTCGCCGCCGACGTGGTGCGGCTCAAGGACGTCGAGAACTTCCCCGTGGACTCGCTGTACGCCCGTCCCGAGTCCGGGGCGAGCAACCGCCGTCTGAAGGGCCACGTCACGCTGGAGGACGTCACCTTCGGCTACAGCCCCCTCGACAAGCCGCTGCTGTCCGGGTTCTCGCTCTCCGTCGCCCCCGGCCGCCAGGTCGCGCTCGTCGGCGGCTCGGGCAGCGGCAAGTCCACCGTCTCCCGGCTCATCGCGGGGCTCTACAGCCCCTGGGAGGGCGCGATCCGCATCGACGGGACGCGTCTGGAGGACATCCCGCGCGGGGCCCTGGCCGCGTCCGTCTCCTTCGTCGACCAGGACGTCTTCCTCTTCGAGGGCACGGTGCGCGACAACGTGGCGCTGTGGGACCCCTCCATTCCCGACGGCGACGTGGAGGCCGCCCTGCGCGACGCCTGCCTGTACGAGGTGGTCGCGCGGCGCCCCGGCGGCCTCCACAGCCGCGTCGAGCAGGACGGCCGCAACTTCTCCGGCGGGCAGCGGCAGCGGCTGGAGATCGCCCGGGCCCTGGTCCGGCGGCCCAGCGTGCTGGTGCTCGACGAGGTGACCAGCGCCCTCGACGCGGAGACCGAGCAGGCCATCATCGACAACCTGCGGCGCCGCGGCTGCGCCTGCGTGGTGATCGCGCACCGGCTCAGCACGGTGCGCGACAGCGACGAGATCGTGGTCCTCGACCACGGCACGGTCGTCGAGCGCGGGCGCCACGAGGAACTCATCGCGGCGGGCGGCGCGTACGCCGCCCTGGTCAAGGAGCACTGAGGTGACCCCCGTGGAGCCCGGCACCGCCGCCGACGACCCGGTCCTGGCCGCCCTCGGCGGGCTGGGCACCCCCGTCGACTGCGCCGGCCTGCGCAGCCTCCCGCTGGAGGGGCCGCACGTACTGTGGCTCGTCGTGGCGGGCGCCCTCGACCTGTTCGCGGTCGACGCCGCCCAGCAGGGCCACTGGCACTACCTGGGCCGCCTGGAACCCGGCGCCCTCCTGCTCGGCCCGGTCGAGGGACCCCGGCACACCCTCGTCGGCCGCCCCCTGCAGGGCTGCCACCTGCGCCGCGTCCCGTTGCGCGAGCTGTACCGGCACCCGCAGCAGGCGGCGTACGGCGACGGCTGGGACCGGCAGGGTCCGTACGGCGCCGGCCACGACACCCGCGAACTCGCCCTCAGCCTCCTCGAGCACGCCTTCGCGCTCGGCGTCGGCCGCAGCCAGCGCGTGCTGTACGAGGCCCCGCTGACCGGCCGCGCCACGGACGCCGAGCACGTCGCCGACGACGACATCCTGTGGCTGCCGGTCCTGCCGGGCAGCGTGCAGTACGGCGCCGCGTACTCCGCGGAGGCGGCGGGCGACCTGCTGATCGACGGCGCGATGTGGCAGAGCATGGTCAACCAGCAGTACCGGCTGCTGTCCACGCTCGACGGCTGGATCGAGGGCATGGAACGCGCCCACGAGGACCGTACGGCCGCGGGCATCAAGGCCGGGGAGGCCGTGCGGGAACAGGCCGACCGCGATCTGCTCGCCTCCATCACCGCCTCCCGCAAGGCCCCCTCGCGTACGGCCGCGGCCTCCTCCGACGACACGACGTACGCCGTCTGCCGCCAGGTCGCCGAGGCCGCCGGGATCACCCTCGTCCCGCCGTCGCGCAGCGGCGCCGTCAGCGACCGCGTGGACCCCGTCGAGCGGGTCGCGCTCACCTCCGGCATCCGCAGCCGACCGGTACGCCTCGACGGCGAGTGGTGGCGGGAGAACACCGGCCCCCTCGTCGGACGCCGCGCCGCGTCCGGCGCGCCGGTGGCACTGCTGTGGCGGCGCGGCGGGTACGAGGCGGTCGGGCCGGGCGGCAGCAGCCGCGTCCGGGTCGCCGAGTACAACGCGGAGGACTTCGAGCAGCGCGCGGACATGCTCTACCGGCCGCTCCCCGAGCGGGGCACCGGTCTGACGCGGCTGCTGCGCTTCAGCCTCAGGGGCTCTTTCGGTGATCTGCGCAACCTCGTCCTCAGCAGCCTGGTCACCGTCGGCCTCGGCGCCCTCGTGCCCATCGCGACCGGGCAGGTGCTGGGTACGTACGTACCCGACGCCGAGACCGGGCTCATCGTCCAGGCCGCGCTGGCCGTCGCCGTCACCGGCCTGGTGTGCGCCGCGTTCATGCTGACGCAGAACCTCACCGTGCTGCGTATCGAGGGCCGTATCGAGGCCACCCTGCAGCCCGCGGTGTGGGACCGCCTGCTGCGCCTGCCGACGGGGTTCTTCGCCGGGCGTTCCACGGGTGAGCTCGCCAGTGCCGCCATGGGCATCAGCGCCATCCGCCGCGTGCTCGCGGGGGTCGGCCCGGTCGCCGTCCAGGCGACGACGGTCGGGGCGATGAACCTCGTCCTGCTCCTCCTGTACAGCGTCCCGCTGGCTCTCGCCGCCCTCGGCATGCTCGTCGTCATCGGTGCCCTGCTCCTCGGCCTCGGCCTGTGGGAACTGCGCTGGCAGCGACGGCTGGTGGAACTCGGCAACAAGCTCAACAACGAGGCCTTCCAGACCCTGCGCGGCCTGCCCAAACTCCGCGTCGCCGCCGCCGAGAGCTTCGCCTACGCCGCGTGGGCCCGCCGCTTCGCGCGCAGCCGCGAACTCCAGCGGCGGGCCGGCCGCGTGAAGAACATCACCACCGTCCTCAACGCCGTCTACCTGCCGCTCTGCTCACTCATCATGTTCATGCTGCTGGCCGGTCCTGCCCGGGGCTCGCTGTCCGCCTCCGGCTTCCTCACCTTCAGCACCGCCATGACGATGCTGCTGACCTCGGTCACCCAGCTCACCGGGGCACTGCTGTCGGCCGCGGCGGTGCTGCCGATGTACGAGCAGGTCAAGCCGATCCTCGACGAGGCCCCCGAGGTGCGGGGCGGCAGCACCCAGCCCGGCGTCCTCTCGGGCGCGATCGAGGCCCGCAACCTCTCCTTCCGCTACTCCGACGACGGCCCGCTCGTCCTGGACGACGTCTCCCTGCGGGTCGGGCCCGAGGAGTTCGTGGCGATCGTCGGCCCCAGCGGCTGCGGCAAGTCCACGCTGCTGCGGCTGCTCATCGGCTTCGACCGTCCCGCCTCCGGCAGCGTCCTGTACGACGGCCAGGACCTGGCCGCCCTTGACCAGGGCGCGGTCCGCCGCCAGTGCGGCGTCGTGCTGCAGAACGCCCAGCCGTTCACCGGCTCGATCCTCGACTGCATCTGCGGCGCCGAGGCGTACTCGCAGGAGGAGGCGATGGAGGCCGCCGCCATGGCCGGTCTCGCCGAGGACATCAAGCGCATGCCCATGGGCCTGCACACCATGATCGCGGGCGGCAGCACCATCTCCGGCGGCCAGCGCCAGCGCCTGATGATCGCCCAGGCCTTGATACGCCGGCCCCGCGTCCTCTTCCTCGACGAGGCCACCAGCGCCCTCGACAACGAGACCCAGCGCATCGTCATCGACAGCACCCGGCGGCTGCGGGCCAGCCGTGTGGTGATCGCCCACCGGCTCTCCACCGTCCTGGACGCCGACCGCGTCGTCGTCATGGAGGACGGGCGCGTCGTCGAGCAGGGCCGTCCCGCCGACCTGCTGGCGAACCCCGGCGGCCGGCTGCACGGGCTGGTGCGGCGCCAGATGAGCTAGATCAGGGGGACGGCGCGCCGGTAACGTGCGGGCGTCCGCCGATGACTGACGCGGCGTTGCGGCGAGCCACCGCTTCTCGTCACTCTCGGGGCGGGGATCGCGAGGGCTCCTGCGGGTGGCGGAGCCGGGGGTGGGCGTCTCCGCGCTCGCCGTATGCGGTGGCGACCGCACGGGCCCCGAGTGCGGTGTCGGATCCCCGGCAAGCGGGAGCAGTCGCCCCTTCGAACAGGGAAGGTGCCGTCTCGCGGTGTCGGCATCCCGACACCTGTCTGCAAGACGACAGGCGGTCGGGCGCGGACGTCGCCCGGGGCCTTTGCGACGCGCCGCCCCCCCGAGAACCCCACGGCCACCACCCGCGGGCACGGACCGAACCGCTCGCCGCCATATCCGAGTTCGCGCTGGTCAAGGCCTTGGGAGGCTCGATTCCCCGCACCTCGGAGATCGACCGGCCGCCGTTCCCGACGCGGGGAACTCACCGCTCCACGACGGCGCATGACCCCCCGCCGGGCGGCCGCGGCGACGCCGGGCGGAACGGATCGTCATACGAACGTGATCTTCCCGTAATCGCCTGGAGGTTGGGTGTGACGGACATTCACACCGTTAACTTCATGGGAGGAGACTCGTGGTCAGAAGCCCGAGCCTTCGACGACGACGCCGAATCGCCGTGGCGTCGGCAATCACCGTTTTCGCCACCATATTCAGCGGCTTGGGGAACTTCGGTCCTGCCGCCGCACAGACCGGCACCCCGCTGCCGGACCTGAAGCTGGGCCAGTACGACCACGACCGCCCCTCCCTCACGGGTGGTGGCGCCCTGCGCACCGCCGCGCAGCCCGGCACCGTCAAAGGCCAGTACGTGGTGCGGCTGCGGGAAGCGCCCGTCACTTCGTACACGGGCGGCGTCAAGGGACTCGCGGCCACGAGACCGGCGGCCGGGCAGGAACTCCAGCCTCATTCGGCCGCGGCCGAGAAGTACCGCCAGCACCTGGGCGACGCGCAGCGTGACGTGCTCGGCGACTTCGGGGTGCGGGCTCAGCGGACCTACACGACCGCCTTCAACGGCTTCGCCGTCAAACTGACCGGCGCACAGGCCGGCAAGCTGTCCAAGGACCCGCGGGTCGCGGCGGTCACCCCGGCCCGCCTCGTGAAGGCCGACGCGGCGACGACCCCGACCACGCAGGCGGCGCAGCCCACCGCACAGGCGCCGGGGCGGACGGCGGCGCGTACGGCGACGACCGCGACGGCGACGGCGACGACCACGACCACGACCACGACCAAACCGGTCCACGGCTCCAATGTGGTCGTCGGTGTGATCGACACCGGGATCTGGCCGGAGAGCGCCTCCTTCGCCGCCACCATGGCGGCGCCCGCGGGCTGGCGCGGCACCTGCCAGAGCAGCAAAGACTTCCCCGCCACCGCCTGCAACGGCAAGATCGTCGGGGCACGCTACTTCGCCGACGGCTGGCTCAGCGCCCACGGCTCGCTGCCCGACGGCGAGAGCCTCTCACCCCGGGACATGAACGGGCACGGCACCCACACCGCCTCCACCGCGGCGGGTCTTCCCGTCAAGCACGCGATGGTCCTCGGGCACGACTACGGCGCGATCTCCGGAGTGGCGCCGGACGCGCGGATCGCCGTGTACAAGGCACTGTGGGGCGGCTCGGGTATGGACGCCGACATCATCGCGGCGATCGACGCGGCCGTGGCCGACGGCGTCCAGGTGATCAACTACTCGATCGGCACGGCGATGGGGGACTACCAGCCGAACAGCCCGATCGGGAACGCCTTCCTCAACGCGTACCTCGCCGGCGTCTTCGTCGCGGCGTCCGCCGGCAACGACGGCATGTCCGGGATGATCAGCAACGCCGAACCCTGGGTCACCACGGTCGGTGCGACGGTGGAGCGGTCCCACGAGGCGACCGTGCGACTCGGCGACGGCACCCGCATCGTCGGCACCTCGATGGACCAGCTCCCGTCCCGTCGCAGCACACCGATCGTCTTCGCCGACCAGGCCGGATCACTCGAGGACGGCGCGCAGTACTGCTGGTCCGGAAGTCTCGACCCCGCCAAGGTCAAGGGCAAGATCGTGGCCTGCGACTTCATCGACTCCGTCGACGCGGTGGCGACGGTCAAGGCCGCCGGCGGTGTCGGCGTGGTGCTGTTCCAGTCGACCGGCAACGTACGCCTCAACGTGATCTACGACTTCCCGACCGTCTACCTGTGGAGCGCCGAGCAGGCGGGCAAGCTCTTCAACTACCTGTGGGCGCACCGTACCGACGGGACCGCCTCGCTGGCCCAGGGCGGGGACGGCAGCAGCCTCGTCGGACTGCCGAGCGTGGCCGGACTCTCGTCCTACGGCCCCGACCAGACGCACACCGGACTCCAGAAGCCCGACCTCGTCGCGGACGGCATCGACGTGGTCGCGGCGGTGTCGCCGATGGACGGCGGGCGCCTGTTCGACGCCTACTCCGGCACCTCGATGGCGGCCCCGCACGTGGCCGGCATGGCCGCACTGCTGCGCACCCGGCACCCGAAGTGGTCGCCCGGCGCGACCGCCTCGGCACTGCGTACCACCGCCACCGACACCCGGGGCACCACCAACCCCCTCCGCCAGGGCTCGGGCCTGCCGCGCACCTCGTCCGCCGACGACCCCGGCCTGGTGATCGAGCCTTCGGCGGCCGAACTGACCGGCTTCGCGGCCGCGGCGACTCCGGACGGCAAGGAGATCAACCTGCCGTCGATCGCGCTGCGCGAGTACGACGGGACGAAGCCGGTACAGCTCACCCGGCGGCTGACGAACGTCGGCACGCGAACCGAGACGTACACCGCGCACGTCGACGGCCTCGCCGGGATGAAGGTGACCGTCAGCCCCCGGACGATCTCGGTGAAGCCCGGAGCCACCGCCAAGGTGACCATCACCCTGGAGCGGGGCACCGCGACCTGGGACCGCTACACCACCGGCTCACTCGTCTTCAGCAGCGCCAAGCACCGCGTGCGCCTGACGGTCGCCGGCCGGCCGTGGGGCTTCACGCCCCGGCCGTACGACGACACGGGCATCGAGTTCGGCCGCACCGGCGGTCAGGGCCAGGGCTTCCTGGAGCCCGGCTTCACCGGACCGCTGGCCGGCCGCACCACCGGTTACACCCCCGTGACCTGGACGGACAAGAAGCTCACGACCACCGTCAGCGGCGGCGTCTTCTCCCCCGGCGGGGTGGGCACCCAGGGCACGAGAATCGTGGTGCCGCGCGGCTCGGCCGGACTGGTCGTGCAGACGGCCTCGGACGACCCCGGCACGAATCTCGACCTGTACCTCTACAAGGACGGCAAGCTGGTCGATCGAAGCTGGGCCTCGTGGCACAGCAGCGAGCGCAGCGTCCGGTTCTTCCCCGAACCCGGCGTCTACACCGCCTACGTCCACGCCCAGACGGCGACCTCGTCCGACGTCCCCTACCGGCTCGGGGTGACCGTCATCCCTGAGAACGCCGACCGGCGCAACGCCACCATGACCACACCGGCCAGGGTGGAGCGGGGCGGGTCGTCACAGGTGACCCTCGACCCCGTGGGTCCGCAGCCCGACGTCGAGCAGTGGGCGTACACCGAGTTCCGCACCGGCCGGACCGTCGTACCCGGCCTGCTGATCAGTTCCCGCTGACCGCGGACCGACGCACTGACCAGCTCACGACGAGCCGGGGGCCGGCCTTCCCTGGGGGAGGCCGGCCCCCGGCTCGTCGGCACGGGGTCTTCGGCAGGCGGGCCCCGCACCCTGACCCGCCAGGCGGTCCGCGCAGCAGGTCGCGAGGGCCGCCGTCAGGGGACGACGATGACCGGGCGGCGGGCCCTGCGCGCCAGGCGGTCGGAGATCGAGCGGAAGAGCCTGCTGCCGGTTCCGCGCCCGCCTCCCACGATGATGGCGTTCGCCCGGTACTTGCGCCCCGCCTTCTCCAGTTCGTCCGCGACGGCGCCCTTGCGGTGGATGAGCGTCCAGGGCAGCCCCGACAGATGGTCCTCGCCCGCGAGCTGCCGCAGGAGCGTGTGCGTGCCCCCGCGGGGCCCGACCCCGCCGCCCGCGCTCTCGTAGCCGAGCAGCGACGCGACGGGGTTCTCCCTCGCGACGTGGACGATCAGGAGTGTCGCGCCGGTGCGCCGCGCCATCCCGGCCGCGTACGACAGGGCCCGTCTGCTGGTGGCGGAGCCGCTGTATCCGACGAGCACGCCGTACCGGTCGACGGCCGCGTGGTGACCGCCGGACACGGGGGCCGGCCGCCCCGCGGTGGAGGACCGCGGCAGGGGATCGTCGCCGAGGGGTCCGGGAACTCCATGGCCTGCCATGAGAAACCTTTCGGGGCTGAGCTGAACGGCTGTGCTGAACGGGAGACGGCCTCGGTGACCGGAGGCGGTCGCGCGAGGACGACCGGGCATCCACCGCTACCGACCGGCGCCGCCCGCGAAGTGTGACAAGCCAGGCACCTCCGGACGGGACGGCGCGCCCGGCGGCGGCGTGTCCGCCGGGGAGTGTCACACCCGCGCGGGACGCCCGGTCTCAGGGGAGGAAGCAGAGCGCCGACCCCGGGAACGTGAGGAGACGCACCGTGAGCGAGGAAGCGGTTCGCGGGAGGCGCGGCGCGTCGCCCGCCGCGGGGACGGGAGCGCCGTGAGCGCGCCGCAGACCGCCGGCACGGCATGGCGGCGGCGGATGGTCGCCCGCGTCGCCGACGAGAAGCACCGCACCGCCACCGCGCTGGAGCTGTTCTTCGACCTCTGCTTCGTCGTGGCCGTCGCCCAGACGTCCGCCGCGTTCGAGGAGGAACTGGCCGCGGGACACGTCGCCGGCGGCGTCCTCGGCTACGCGCTGGTGTTCTTCGCGATCTGGTGGGCGTGGATGAACTTCACGTGGTTCGCCTCCGCCTACGACACCGACGACATCCCGTACCGCCTGCTCACCGTCGTGCAGATCGGCGGCGCCCTCGTCATGTCCGCGGGCACGGCGGCCGCCCTGCAGGACGGCGACTACACGGTCATCACCTGGGGCTACGTCGTCATGCGGCTCGCCATGGTGAGCCAGTGGCTGCGGGCCGCCCGCTCCGACCCCGAGCGGCGCCGGAGCTGCCTGCGGTACGCCGCCGGGATCCTGGTGGTGCAGACCGGCTGGCTGGCGCACCTCGTCGTGCCCGGCGACCTCCGCCTCCCGGCGCACGCCGTCCTCGCCCTGGCGGAGCTCGCCGTCCCCGTCTGGGCCGAGCGGGCGGCCAACACCACCTGGCATCCGCGCCACATCGCCGAGCGCTTCGGCCTGTTCACCCTGATCGTGCTGGGCGAGTCCATCACGGCCGCCGCCGGCGCCGTACGCGCGGCCCTCGACACCGACGCCACGTTCGGTGACATCGCCACACTGGTGCTGGGCGGCACCCTCACGGTCTGCGCCCTGTGGTGGCTGTACTTCGCCCAGAACGCGTCCCGTCGCCTGGGCGGCTTCACCACGGCCACGCTGTGGGGCTACGGCCACTACGCGGTCTTCGCCTGCGCGGCGGCGGTGGGCGCCGGACTGGCCGTCAACGTCGCCCAGGCGACCGGGCACGGCTATCTGACCGCGTACGGCGCGGCAGCCGCCTACACGGTGCCCGTCGCCGGATTCGTGCTGTCCGTGTGGCTGCTGCACCGCACGGCCGCCGGGCACCCCACCGCGCCGGACGTGGTGCACGCGCTCGCCGTGGCGGCGATCCTGGCCGCCACGTTCGCCCCCGCCCCGGTCCTCGTGACCGGTCTCGTCTGCGCGCTCCTGGTCGCGGCGACCTGTGTCCCGCGCGAGCGCGGCGGCGTACGGGCGGCGGCCGTCTGAACGGGCGCCGCCGACGGAACCCCTCACGCGGCGGCGGCGTCCAACCGCCATGACCACCAGGCATTTCGCGTGCGCCACCGCCCTCGCTGCCGCCGCCGCCGCTGCCGTCCTCACGGGCTGCACCGACGGGGACCCCACCTCCGTGGTGCTCCCCACCGCGGCGGCGCCGAGTATCCCGGCGCCGACCTCCATCCCCTACGAGCTGTACACCCACTGCGGAATCGACGAGGCCCGGATCGGCTCCACGTACTTCGAGGCCGAGACCCCGCTCTCCGACGGCTCCTTCAATCCCCCGCCGGGCTGGGACAACCCCACGCAGCACGGCACGATGACGCTGGTGTCGCCGACGGAGGCGGTCTTCACCGACCCCAAGGGCCACGAGGTGCGTTTCCGGGCCCGGAAGGGGGCGCACGACTTCAAGCGCGTCTGCGAGTGACGGCCGTGGGCCGTCACGGCACGGCCCAGGTCGAGAAGATGTGGAGCGCCGCCTCGATCCGGGCCTTGTCCGCCTCGTCCGGTTCTCCGGCGAACCGGACGAGGACCACGGCCGAACCGGGGTCGCCCGCGACGAGGAGCGTCAACGGGACGCGGCCGGACAGCGGATAGGCGTACCAGCCGTCGTGGCGTTCGGCGTCGGTCGCCGGGAGGGCGCCGTCGATCGCCTGCCAGTCCCGGTCGTCGAACGCGTATCCCGTGAAGTGCGCCACCGCCTCGCACAGGGGCCGCAGGTTGGTCTCGAAGACCCAGTGACCGGTGAAGACCCGGTCGTCGTCCCCAGTGGTCAACTCTCCCCCGTCTGCGCCCGTGTTCTGAGGGAACCATGGTGGACCGGGCTCAGCAGTAGGAGTTCCAGCCGGAGCGGTAGCCGTCGCGGTAGCCGCGGCGGTATTCGGAGTTCCAGCTCTGCGGGCGGTAGGAGTCCCACTGGTTCCGGCAGCGCGGGCGGGAGCGGGCGTCGTGGCGTCCGTCGTCGCGGCCGTCGCGGTAACCGCGCCAGTACCGGGTGCCCGCCTGCGGGGCGAGGGTGCCCGCGGCCTGCGCCTGTACGGTGCCCGCCATGGCGTGGCCGGCGGTCGCGGCCTGCGCGGGCGCCGCCGGCAGGACCGCCAGGGCTCCTACGGCTACCGGGCCTGCGAGCAGTGCGAGGAATCGCTGTGCGCGCATGGCTGTTCGTCCTCTCGGAAGCGTACGGGGTGGGCGCCTCGTCCCTGGTCAGGCCCAAATCCGGGTGTCAGGCGCGCCTTTGGGGAGCGGCGGGGCACCGGCTCGAAGGGGCGGATAACACCCACCCCCGACGCTATCGAGCCGGATTTAACATGTCCACTTATGGGTCAATCTGCCCCGTATTTTCTTGCGGGTGTGCACTGTCCGTGCCCCCTCCGTCACCATCGGCGGTCCCGACAGGGGCGGGCCGCTACCCCGGCTGGTGACAGGGCCGGAGGTCTTCGTCCCAGGGCAGCGGAACGGGGCCGCCGCCGGGCACGCACCGGAGTGCGTGCCCGGCGGGGCCGTCAGACGCCGGGGGTGCGGCCCGGCGCCGGGGCCGTGCGCTGCTGCGGCAGCGTTATCCCGTCGGGCTGCTCCTGACGCAGCACCACGTTCCGCGTCGGGAAGGAGATCTCGATGCCCTCCTCCTGGTACCGGCGGTGCAGGCGCTTGATGAACTCGTGCTTGATCCGGTACTGCTCCCCGTACTCCGAGGTCCGCAGGATCACCGAGAAGTCGATCCGCGACTCGCCGAAGGTGTGGAAGCGGACGACCGAGTCGTGCTCGGGGATGCCGCCCTCGACGTGCGCCATGACCTGAGCGGCGACCTCGATGGTCACCCGCTCCACGTGCTCGAGGTCGTTGCCGTAGCCCACGCCCGCCTGGACGATGAGCGACATCTGCTGCTCGGGCTGGTGGAAGTTGGTGGCGATCGCGCTCGCCAGCTTGGCGTTGGGGATGATGACCAGGTTGTCCGACAGCTGGCGCACCACGGTGTTGCGCCAGTTGATGTCGACGACGTAGCCCTCCTCGCCGCTGCTGAGGCGTATGTAGTCGCCGGGCTGCACGGTCTTGGACGCGAGGATGTGGACGCCCGCGAAGAGGTTGGCGAGCGTGTCCTGCAGGGCCAGGGCGACGGCGAGACCGCCGACGCCGAGGGCGGTGATCAGGGGCGTGACGGAGATGCCCAGGGTCTGCAGCAGGACCAGGAAGCCCACCGCCATCACGGCGACACGGCTGATGTTGACGAAGATCGTCGCGGAGGCGGCGACCCCGGACCGGGACAGCGCCAGCGACCGCACGGTCTCGGCGACCATGCGGCCCGCGGCTATCGTGGCCGCCAGGATCAGCACCGCGACGAGCACCTGGGCGACCGTCCGGTCCACGGCGCGGGTCAGCGGCAGCGCCGCGGCCCCCACCCAGGCACCCGCCGCCAGCGCGGCCCACGGCACGACGGTGCGCAGGGCGGCCACGACGATGTCGTCGCCGCCCCACCTGGTGCTCCTGGCCCGCTCGCTCAGCCACTTCAGGGCCAGCCGCAGCAGCAGCCCCGCCAGGGCGCCGGCGGCGATCGCCGCACCGGCGACGACCAGGTCGTGCAGCGTGAGGGCGCGGTTCACCGGTCGCCTCCCCACGTGCGTACGGATTCACCCACGGGGCGCGGGGGATGCTGTGTCGTCACTGGTCGCCTCATCGTTCGGGGACGTGCGGGGGACATTCGGGGGACGTCGGGGGACGTTCGAGCGAACCGCGCCGAACAGGCGTTGTCCTGGCGCGATCTGACACATCCTGCCGCAGTGGTGAGGCGGCCCGCATACGGCCCCCACCTCTGCGACCCGATCCCGCGAAGATCGCGGCGGCCGGGCCCGGCGACCGGGGGCCTGGCGGTATCCTCCCTGTTCACGATGCCCGATGCCCGATGCCCCGCCCCCGCGTGAACGAGGGGGCGGGGCCGGGCGCCGCTAGGCCTTGTCGTCAAATGAGCTCCCCCAGCTACCGCTGGGAGGGGCCCCCACCGCCCGAAGGGCGGGCTCAGCGGCTCCCCCAGCTGACGCTGGGAGGGGCCCCCTGGTGCGGTGCATCGCAAGGCGGAGGATCGTCCTCGTAGTGGGCTACTCGGACGATTCGACAACGCAGCGAGGTGCCGTGCCAGGCGTCGCTGAGTGGGGGCACCCCCGGCCGAAGGTTGGGGGAGGGCATTTGACGACACGGCCTAGCGGCTCACCGTGCCCGCCGGTGCCGGGGCGTACCCGGCGGGGCGGGTGGTGAAGGTGCCGCGGCCCTGGGTCCGGCTGCGGAGCCGGGTCGCGTAGCCGAACAGTCCGGCCAGCGGCACCGTCGCCGTGACGACCGCCGTGCCGGAACGCGTCGTGGAGCCGGTGACGCGGCCGCGGCGGGCGGCGAGGTCGCCGAGGACGGTGCCCACGGCCTCGTCGGGGACGGTGACCGTGAGCTCGACGACCGGTTCGAGCAGGGCCATCACGCCGCCGCGCAGGGCCTCCCGGAGCCCGAGGCGGCCCGCGGTGCGGAAGGCCGTCTCGGAGGAGTCGCGGGAGTGCGTGGCGCCGTCGGTCAGGGTGACCCGTACGCCCGTGACGGGGTGGCCGCCGAGGGGGCCCTCGGCGAGGGCGTCCCGGCAGCCGGCCTCGACCGCGCGGACGAACTCCTTCGGCACCCGCCCGCCGACGACCGTCGAGGCGAACGCGAACGCGGACTCCCCGTACGGCTCGACGTCCAGGACGACGTGCGCGAACTGGCCCGCGCCGCCGTCCTGTTTGACGTGCCGGTAGACCAGCCCCGGCACGCCCCGGACGAGTGTCTCCCGGTAGGCGACCTGCGGCCGCCCGACGCGGACGTCCAGCCCCCGCTCGCGGCGGATCTTCTCCACCGCGACCTCCAGGTGCAGTTCGCCCATGCCGGACAGGACCGTCTGGCCGGTCTCGGGGTCCGTTCGCACGGCCAGCGACGGATCCTCCTCGGCCAGCCGGGCCAGCGCCACCGCCATGCGTTCGCCGTCGGTGTTGCGGGCGGCCTCGACCGCGACGAACACCACCGGCTCGGCCGCGGAGGGCGGTTCGAGGACCAGGGGTGCCCCCGGGGCGCACAGGGTCGCGCCCGCGGCGGCGGACTTCACCCCGGCCACCGCGACGATGTCCCCGGCGACCGCGGCGTCGACGTCGACGTGCCGGTCCGCCTGGACCCGCAGGATCCGCCCGATCCGCTCGGTGCGTCCGGCGCGCGTGTCCAGCACCGCGTCCCCCTTCCTGATCGTGCCCTCGTACACCCGCAGATGGGTCAGCCGCCCGGAGGCGGTCACGTTCACCTTGAACACCAGCGCGGCGAACGGCGCGGCCGGATCGGCCGCCTCCCGTACCGCCGGGACGTCCAGCGGGGACGGCAGGTAGTCCACCACGGCCTCCAGCAGCGGCTCGATCCCGCGGTTGCGGTACGCCGAGCCGCACAGCACCACGACGCCCTCGCCCGACAGCGTCAGGTCGCGCAGCGCGCAGCGCAGCGTCGCCTCCGACAGTGCGGACCGTTCGCAGAACTCCTCCAGCGCGGCCGGGTGCAGCTCCGCCACCGCCTCCTCCAGCGCGTGGCGGCGCCGCAGCGCCTCCTCGCGCAGGCCGTCGGGCACGGGGCCCTCGGCGTAAGTTTTCTGACCGTCCGGCCACACCAGGGCGCGCATGCGCAGCAGGTCCACGACGCCCGTGAAACCGTCCTCCCGGCCGATCGGCGCCTGGACGACGAGCGGCACCGTGTGCAGGCGCTCGCGCAGGGAGCGGACGGCGGCGTCGAGGTCGGCGCCGGCGCGGTCCAGCTTGTTGACGAACGCGATCCGCGGCACGCCGTGCCGGTCGGCCCGCCGCCACACCGACTCGCTCTGCGGCTCGACGCCGGCGACCGCGTCGAAGACGGCGACGGCGCCGTCGAGGACACGCAGGGAGCGTTCGACCTCGTCGGAGAAGTCGACGTGACCCGGGGTGTCGATGAGGTTGAGCCGGTGGCCGTCCCAGTCGCAGCTCACGGCCGCGGCGAAGATGGTGATGCCGCGGTCGCGTTCCTGCGGGTCGAAGTCGGTGACGGTGGTGCCGTCGTGGACCTCGCCGCGCTTGTGGGTGGCGCCGGTGAGGAAGAGGATCCGTTCGGTGACGGTGGTCTTGCCCGCGTCGACGTGGGCGAGGATGCCGAGGTTGCGGACGGCGGTCAGCGGATTGACGGTGCGCATGGCCCGGTGGCCTTTCGGGTGATCCGAGAGTGGGCGGCGCGATTCCCGGACGAGGCGGCCCGAGGGCGGGCCGTGGCGATGTCCCGGCGCACGGCGGTACGGACCTGGGGCACGGCGGGGGGTACCCGGCCGTCGTCCCCGGCTCCGCCGGTGCGGGAGGGGTCAGGCGGTCGTCGCGGGCTTCCGGTGCCGGCCGCGCAGCGGGCACCGGGCCGGCGAGGACACCAGGATCACCTCGTGCCGTGACGGGGGCACGACGGCTGCGGTACGCCAACGCACGGCCGGGCTCCCCTCGTTCGTCACGGACGCGCCGCGCTGTCGGGCGGCGCGCGATGGACGTGAGTGTAGGGGGCGGGGCGGGCACGGGGCACCGGGTTTTCCCGGGGCGGTCGCGGCGCGTGCCGACCAGGCGTGCTACCGGCCCGAACCGCGGGCGCCCGGCCGGTCGTACCCGTCGTAGCCGGGCAGGAGGCACCGCCGACGCAGCGGGTTCGCGGGCCGGTTCGCCGCCCGTCTCGATCCTGCTCGGGTGTCCCTTGCCGCAGTGGCTGCTCTGCTGCGCCTGGCGGGCGCCGACGGCGACAGGCCCCGCTCCAGGTGCGGTTCGCGCAGTCCCGGGCCGAAGGGAACGTGGTTCCCGGGATCGCGGGGGAAGGGGTGAGCGCACGGTCGGGACACGGCCACGGGCCGGCGGACCCCACCGCCCCCGTGAGCGGTGGGACCACGCCGGCCGTGGCGGACCGGGGTCGCTCAGATGGCGCCGCCCGGGGCACCGCAGCTCGGCACACCGGACAGCCAGGCGTCGCCGCGCATGTAGATGTTGCTGATCCAGCCCTGGTACTCCGGCAGGTACGACCAGGCGTTGTTGGTGTAGCCCTCGGCCGTCACCGACTCCGCGTACTTCTGGCAGGACACCGCGACGTCGGTCGGGCCGGCGAGCCGGACCACCACGGCGGACCCGGTGGCCGGGTAGGCGTGGACCGCCACGCCGGTGCCCCAGGTGCCGTACGGACTCGCGCCGGCCGGCGTGGAGGTGCCCTTGCCGTCGCAGGCGGGGACCCCGGCGAGCCAGGCGTCGCCGCGCATGTAGATGTTGGTGATCCAGCCGCCGTACTGCGGGAGATAGGACCAGGCGTCGTTGGTGTACCCCTCGGACGTCACGGTCTGCGCGTGCGTCTGGCAGCTGACGGTGACGTCGGTCGGGCCGGCCAGCCGGGCCACCGTGGTGCCGGTGGTGGTGGACGGCTCGGAGCGGACCGCCACGCCCGTGCCCCAAGTGCTGTGGGCGCCGCCCTGCGAGACACCGTCGCCGCCCCCCGAACCGGTCTGCGGGTCGTAGGCGGAGCCGGTGCACGTGGGCACCTCGGGCAGCCAGGCGGGCCCCCTCAGGTAGATGTTGCTGATCCAGCCGCCGCGGTTGGACAGGTACGTCCAGGCGTCGTTGGTGTAGCCCTCGGCGGTGACGTTCTCCCCGTGCTGCTGGCACGTCGCGTACACCAGGTCCGGCCCGGAGAGCCGGGTCACCAGCGCCGCCGACGTGTTGGGATGCTGCCGTACCGCCACGTCGGTGCCCCAGGTCACCTGGAGGGTGCCGTCGTACCCGGGCGGCTCGGTGAAGGGGCCGCCCTGCGGCATGCGCGCCACCCCGGCCAGGCGGTTGTTGTCGATGCGCGCGTTGATGTCGATCACCCGGACGGGGCGCTGCGACTGGTACGCCTCCACGACGTACCCGTCGCCGAGGTAGAGCATCACGTGGCTGATGCTGTCGACCGTGCCGCCGACCCCGGTGAAGACGATGTCGCCGGGTTGCAGGTCGGATACGGCCGGCTTGCCGCCTCCGCTGCCGTGGACCGCCTGGTAGGTGCGCCCGGCGCTCCGGTACATCGCCTCGGCGGTGCCGCCGCCGAGGATGTCCCACCCGACGGCCTTGTACCAGGCCCAGCGGACGAAGCCCGAGCAGTCGAAGCCGCGGGTGTTCGGGTCGTTCCAGGTCTCTTCCAGGTCGTGGATGTCGATGGTGCCGTAACTGGCGCCCGGCGCGGGGCCGTGCCCGCCGCCCCACGTGTACAGCGTGCGGTTGCGCCACTCCTGGCAGGCCGCGTCCGCGGCCCGGTGCGCCTCGTCGGAGGCGATGCCCTGCAGGCTGCACCAGTTCTGCTCCCCGGCCCCGGCCCCGGCAGCGCGCGCGGCGGCGGCCGGGACGAGCGCGAGGAGCAGGGCGGTCACCACGGCGGCGACCAGTCCGCCGCACCGGCGTCGTGCTCTCATGCGGTCTTCCCCCCAGGACGGGGCGGCGCCCGGCGCCGCCCTCGGTCACGTGTCGGCCCTCACGGTGGCCCCGAACGGACCGCCGGCGACAGGGGTTTCCCGTTTCCTCTTCGCCGGGCGGCCGGAAAACCCCAGGTGGGCGAGGCAGCCGCGCCGGACCTCGATGTGTGTGACGGCGTCTTCGAGCGCCGACCCGACGTACGGAACGCTCCCGGGGTTCACGGCGGTCGCCCGTGCGACGGGCGGTTGCTCTCCCCGGTGCGCGACACGACGGCAGGCGTGGCGGTCCGGGTCCGGCGGCGGGAGGAGGGCGATCTCGGCGCGTGCGTCCGGGTGCTCGCCGCGGTCCGCGACCGGGACGGCCACCCGGTCGACTGGCCCGCCGAACCGGCCGAGGGGCTCTGCGGGCGATGCCGCGCCCGGGCTGTGGAGAGCTTCGAGGGCGTGGACACCGGGCGGACCGCCGCGCCGCGGCCGGGCGCCTGACCGGCGCCTGCCGCGCGGTTCAGCGGCGCGCGCGAACCCCGTCGAGGGCGACGCCGAGGATGCGGTCGCGCTGGGCCTCGTCCGGGAAGTAGGTACCGGTGATGCCGGCGACCATGCGGAGCAGGTCGTCGAAGGAGATGTCGCCGCGGACCTCGCCGGCCTGCTGGGCGCGGTCGAAGAGCGGGCCGCCGGCCTGGAACATGGACTCGCGGCAGGCCAGGAAGACGTCGGACTCCTGGTTGAGGGCCTCACGGATGGCCCGCTTGGTCACGGTGTAGGCGACGAAGCGGCCCAGCCAGGAGGTGAGCGCGTCCCACGGCTCGCGGTCGGCGACGTCCTGGGCGACCCGGCACAGGTCGTTGACCTCGTCCGCGTAGACGGACTCGAAGAGGTGCCGGCGGGTGGGGAAGTTCCGGTAGAGGGTGGCGATGCCCACGCCCGCGCGGCGGGCGACGTCCTCCAGTGAGGCCTCGGCGCCGTTCTCCGCGAAGGCCTCGCGGGCGGCCGCCAGCAGGGCGTCGTAGTTGCGCGCCGCGTCTTTTCGGTGCGGGCGCTGGGACGCGACGATCGCGCTGACGGGGAACGTGTCGGCCGTCACTGCTGCCTCCTGACCGGAACGTTTGAAGTGGAGGATGGCCTCCGCTACAGTGGAGGCACACCTCCACTTTACCAGTCGGGGTGTGCTTCCCTTCGCCGCGTGCCCGGCACGCGGCGGCCAGGCGCGCACATCCCGCGCTGACCCTGCCACGGGCCCTGCGCCGGCGCATCGCCCGCCCCCCGACATTCCCCGGCGACCGCCGCGCGCGGTCACCGCTTCCCAGGCTGCCCAACGCGGCCCGCACGACCACGGCCGGACGCTCCCGGCCACGCCCCCGTTCGGAATCGGAGAGGCATCCCATGCCACGCAAGTCCACGCGCCTCACCTTCGCGGTCCTCGCGACCGGTGCGGGCGTGTTCTCCATGCTCCAGTCGCTGATCGCGCCGGCCCTGCCGACCGTCCAGCACGCGATGCACACCTCGCAGTCCACCGTGACCTGGGTGATGACGGCCTACCTGCTGTCGGCCTCGGTCTTCACCCCCATTCTCGGCCGCGTCGGCGACCTGATCGGCAAGAAGCGCACCCTCGTCGCCGTCCTGGTGACCCTGACGCTGGGCTGCCTGCTCGCCGCGCTGGCGCCGTCCATCGGCGTCCTGATCATCGCCCGCGTCATCCAGGGCATCGGCGGCGCGCTCTTCCCGCTGTCCTTCGGCATCATCAGGGACGAGTTCAGCGCGAGCCGGGTGGGCCCGAGTATCAGCAACCTCTCCGCCGTGATCGCCGCGGGCGGCGGCGTCGGCATCGTGGCCGCCGGCCCGATCGTCTCCGCGCTCGACTACCGCTGGCTGTTCTGGCTGCCCGTCGCCGTGGTCGCGATCACCGCGCTGATCGCCTTCCGCTACGTGCCCGAGTCCCCGAGCCGGGCCGAGGGACGCGTCAACTGGCACGGCGCGATCCTCCTGTCGGGCTGGCTCGTGGCCCTGCTGCTGCCGCTCAGCCAGGCCACCCGGTGGGGCTGGACCTCCGGCCGCGCCCTCGGCCTGTTCGCCGCCGCGGTCGTCCTCTTCGCCCTCTGGCTGACGGCCGAGGCCCGTTCCCGCCACCCCCTGATCGACCTGCGCATCATGCGGCTGCGCGCCGTGTGGACGACCAACACCGCCGGCCTGCTCTTCGGCGCGGGCATGTACGCGATCTGGTCCTTCCTCCCCGGCTTCGCCCAGACCCCGAGGGCCGCGGGCTACGGCTTCGGCGCCAGCGTGACGGGGGCCGGCCTGCTGATGCTGCCGATGCTGATCGCGATGTTCCTCTCCGGTGTCCTCAGCGGCCGCCTGGAGCCCATGGTGGGCGCGAAGCGCCTGCTCACGACCGGTGCCGCGCTGGGGGCGGTGGCCTGCGGCTTCCTCGCGGCCTGGCACGACCGGCAGTGGCAGGTGGCCTTCGCGGCCGGCATCTTCGGCCTCGGCATCGGCCTCGCCTTCGCCTCCATGGCCAACCTGATCGTGCGCAGTGTCCCGCCGGAGCAGACCGGCGCCGCGAGCGGCATGAACGCCAACATCCGCACCATCGGCGGCTCCATCGGCGCGGCGGTCACCAGCGTCCTGGTCACCAGCCGGCTCCAGCCCTCCGGCCTCCCCTACGCCTCCGGCTACACCCACGCGTTCGGCCTGCTGGCCGTGCTGTGCCTGGCGGCGGCCCTGGCCGCCCTCCTCGTCCCGGTCCACCGGGCGGCCTCCGCCCGCCACGCCGCGGGCGGCGCCGCAGCGGCCCCGGCGGACGCCGAAGCGGTCGCGTCCGGCGCACGCGGCTGACCCCGGCGCGGGTGCGGCGAGCCCCGCAAGGGCCGCCGCACCCGCCCGCGTTTCCCACGCGGCCATGGCCACCGGCCGACCACGGCAGCGCCGTGCCGGCAGGAGCGGTGAGGTCGGGCGCACGCGGCTGACCCCCTGCTGGGCGGCGCCCCGCGCAGGGTGCCGCACCCGCCCGCGTCCGCCATCACTGCGGACGGCGCGGCCAACCCTGCGGCCACACCCGTGTCTTCGATTGCCGACGGCGTCGAGCCGACCGCGTAAGGACACCCCGACGGCGCCTGGACGCACCACGCGCGGGCGCGGCCGACCTCGCGAAGGTCCGGACGTGCCCGCGCGGCGCTTTCATTCCCCGGCCGGGAAAGGCGCTCCTGCCCCCGCAGGTGCCCTGCCCCGGCGTCGGACACCCGCTGTGGTCACCCGCCACCCAGCCCTCCGGCCGCAGCGCGGGCCCCGGCCGGAGGCCGCCCTCACTCCCCCGGCTCGGCCAGGTGCTCCTGCCGCCACTGCGGTTGGCGCTCGTAGATCTTCACCCACTGGGACCAGGCCGGGTCGGCCAGCATGATCTCCAGGGCGTCCTCGGGACCGCACCGGCCCAGCCCGAGCACATGCCGGGTGATGACGACGGCGACCGGGGGGCCCGCCTCGGCGGCCAGCCGCTGCTGCAGACCGGTCATGCCCTCGCGCTCGTGGACCTCGCGGTACTCCGCGAGCCAGGGCGCCATCCACCAGGCCCGCAGCGCGGCGCCTCGCGGGGCGTCCACGAAGGTCGGGGCGAGCGCGTCGGTCAGGCGGCGGCCGTACGCGGCCGCGTCGCCGCCGAGCCGGGGGTACTCGCCCACGAAGTGCCGCCACTCCACCGCGGGCACCAGTTCGCCGAGCGCGTCCGCGGTGACGGGGCGCAGCGCGTACGAGGCCTCCGCGTCGAGGAAGACGTCGCGCAGCACCTCGTAGCGCAGCCGGCACGACTCGGCGAGCAGCACCGCGTCATACAGGTCCTTGCCCTGCGGGTACCGGTCGCTGACCAGCCACATCAGCTTCCACGCCAGCGACAGTTCCGGGGAGACACCGAGCACCGCCGCCCCCGGGCCGCCCGCCGACAGGGCGGGGAGCCAGGCCGGCTCCGGCGGCGTGGGCAGCCGCTCGTTGAAGACGATGTCGAGCTGGACGATCCCGCCGGGCAGCCCGTCCGCCGTCCACGGCAGGACGAGCCGGCGTCCTGGCACCCGCTCGTACGTCCAGATGTCCTCGGCGACCGCGTCCTCCGCAAGGATCCGCACCGGCCCGGACGCGGAACCGTGCCCGGCCGCGCGGGCGATGCCGTCGAACATCGCCTCCGTCCGCGGCTCCTCGATCCGCCATTCCCGGGGCACGACGACGAAGTCCAGGTCGCCGGGCTCGCGGGCGGCGTCCCCGAACCACGCGCGCAGCAGCCTGCTGCCGCGCAGCACCAGGTGCTCCGCCCACGGCGAGTCCGCGACGGCCGCGAGCACGAGGTCCGTCGCCATGCGACGCGCCTGCAGCCACGCGGCCTCCACCTCGGGGTCGGGGAACCGCGGGTCGGCCGCCCGGTAGGCGTTGAAATGCTGCTTGAGCGCCGGGTCGAACACCGGCCGCTGCACGGCCCGCCGGTCCTGTACGGCCCGCAGCGTCAACGGCACACCTCGTCGCAGGCGTTGCCCGTCGTCCAGCGGCGCCTGCGGCACCTCGGTGGCTCTCCAGTCGAAGTCCCTCCACGACGGCTGCATGCCCCTCCCCCTCTTCCCCGGCGTCCGGCTGCCAGGCCCAGCCTCACGACCGCCGCGCCGCCGCGCAACTTCGTTCCGCGGCACCCCGCTCGTCCGTTGCGCGGCGCAATGATCGGTGACGGCACGGTGCGAGCCGAGTACCGTACGCGCAATGCGGATCCTGCATCTCTCCGACACCCATCTCGACCGCTTCGGATCACCGAAGGCGGGTGGTGTCAACGCGAGGGAGTCGCTGCGCGGGCTCCTCAACGACCTGGAACCGGTGGCGGACATCGACGCCATCGTCATCAGCGGCGACATCGCCGACGACGGATCGCTGGACGCGTACCTCTCCGTGCGCGACATCGTCCGGGACTTCGCCCTGCGCCGGCAGGCGCCGGTGTTCTACAGCACCGGCAACCACGACGAGCGGCGGGCCTTCGCGCGGGCGCTGGGCAGCGGGCACCTGCGCCCGGACGGCCGCAACCACGCGCAGGCCATGCTCACCTCGCCCGCCGGGGAGCGGGCGGCCGTGAGCATGGTCGACGGCTACCGCTTCATCACCCTCGACTCGCTGGTGCCCGGCATGGGGTACGGACTGCTCGGCGGGGCGCAGCTCGCCTGGCTGCGGGAGGTCCTGGCCACCCCGGCCCCGATGGGCAGTGTGCTGGTGCTGCACCATCCGCCGATCGCGCTCGACGTCGAGGTGCAGCACGCGCTGGGACTGCGCAACCCCGGCGACCTGGCCGACGCGATCCGCGGCACGGACGTGCGGCTGATCCTCTGCGGCCATTTCCACCTCCAGCTGTCCGGGCACCTGGAGTCGGTGCCGGTGTGCGTGACGTCGGGGGTCGTCGGCCGGGTCGACCTCACCGCGCCGCCCGGCACCGAGCGCGCCGTCCGGGGAGCCTCGGCCACGCTGGTGCAGATCGGGTCCCGCGGCGGACCGTTGTTCCACACGTTGCACGCGCGCGACCCGAGGGCGGGCGAGACGATCTACGAGCTCGACCGGGAGCAGCTCCGTACGATCATCGACCAGCTCGGCCCCAGCGCCCGGTCCGCGCCCGGCAGTTGACCCTCCGGGGAGACCGGCTCGACCTCACCGCACGTCGCCGCGTGACGATCCGCCGCGGCGAACGAAGAGAAGGCACCGTGTGACTCGGGCACCGGTCGAGGGCGTCGACATACCCGCCCCGGTGGCCGACCTCACATGCGGCGAGGCTCGCGGACCCGCGCCACCTGGCACTGTCTGGCCAGGACCGCCACCGCCGTGACCGATCGTTTCAGAATGAGATCGGCGTGTCGGCTGGCAGTCAGTGATCTTCGTCGGCAGGGTCTGCGGGGTGCCTGATGATCATCAGTAAAGCGATCAGAGTGACCAATTTGTCAGCTTCATTGGATTCAGCATCAGCCACACGTTCGTGACGCCTTCATCACTGACGTCAAAGGTAATCATTCCGTGTCGACGCCCCTCATTTCGAAGAATGTATCCGAGACCGTCGGCTGTGTCGCGTCGCTCAAGGCGGAGGGCGGGCTGCTTGCGCATCACTCCCATGAACCAACGGGCTACATGATCCGACCCACGGATGACCCGAGGTGCGGCATTGACGAAGCCGCCGCCGTCCACCCGTAGTTCGACGTCTGGAGCCAACACGCGGAGCAGGTCTTCGATGTCCCCTCTGGCAGCTGCACCGCGGAATGCCCGAACAGCCTCATCATGCTGGTGGGGAGAAACCTGTGCGCGCCTTCCTTGTCGAACGTGGCGGCGTGCGGACGTTGCCAATTGTCTTGTTGCCGCTGCCGAACGACCTACGACACCAGCAATCTCGTCAAACGGGACGCCAAACACATCATGCAGCACGAACGTCACTCGCTCTGCTGGGGTCATGGCCTCGAGGACCGTCAGCAATGCCATGCTGACGGCATCATCGAGGGTGACACGTTCGAGCGGATCAGCAGCGAGATGACTGGAGTTCAGTGGCGCCACGGCTGTGTCCGCAAAAAGGTCAGCTGGAACTGGCTCCGGTAGCCATTGCCCGACGTACGTCTCCCGTCGCGCCCGCGCGGAACCCAGCAGGTCAAGTGAGATACGGCTCGCAACTCGAATCAGCCATGCTGCAGGCGCGGCAATTTCGTCGCGTTCCTCGGGCTCAAGGCGGTACCACCTCACATATGTCTCCTGCACGACGTCCTCGGCATCGGCCAGGGTGCCCATCATGCGAAAGGCGAGCGACAGCAGACGATGCCGCTCCGCCATGATCGAATCGAGAGCACGTGATTCATCACGCTCGGCTTTTCCGAACTCCGCGGCCTCGAAAGGAAGATCTTCCGACATGCGGCACCCTTTCCCATTGGAGCGCAGCACGCCTAACCTATCGCTTGACGGTCAGACGTTCCCGCCTCTCTCCACTATCGCATTCAGACAGTGGGGATCCCTGCAATCGGGTACCGCACGGTGCCTGTCCGGTACGCGCCGCGCGGAACCATGGCCTCGAGGGGCTCCTGTCCGTCCACGGTCACAACCTCACGATCGTCTCCGCGATCGGCCAGAGTGGCACGGAAGAGGTCGTCGTGGTAAAAGCGGTCGGGTCCAGCGATCTCGACCACACTTCCCGGATCCAGCGTCGTGACTGCCTCGGCGAGCAGCTCGATGACTTCGTCCAGCTCGACGGGCTGGATGAATGACCTCGGAGCGAGAACCTTTCCGTCCACGGTGTGCTGGTCAATGAGGACAGGGATGTAGCTCTGGAACTGGGTGGCCCGAATGATGGTGGCGGGGATCGAGGCGGATCGCACAGCCTTCTCCTGCGCCACCTTACCGAGGTAGTACCCGATCTCAGATGCGTCTCCTTCCCCGACACCGACAATGGAGAGCACGATGTGATGCCGCACACCTGCCCGCTCGCCCTCCGCAGTCAGGTTGTTGATCGCTCCCTCGAAGAACGAGATCGCCCCCTCCGCATCAAAGCGGGGGGTGTTGAGGACGTTCACGATGGTGTCGACTCCGACGAGAGCCTCGGCGAGCCCCTTGCCCGAGATCACGTCGATCCCGTCCTCAAGCCCTCCCGAGACCACCTCTATGCCCTTGGCCTGCAGGTTGTCGGCAAGGCGGGACCCAACACGGCCGCGCCCACCAGCGATGAAAACCTTCACTTCCGCACTCCGTTCCGGGCATCAGTCGCTGCCCTCACCAACATGACGACGCAGGCCGGAGGAATGTGAGGCCGCGAAGCAGGCTTGCTGCTGCACCGTGTCCTGTGTGGTGAGGCAGATGAGTCGCTTGTAGCAGCGCAGGGCGGCGGCGAGTCCGAGAAAGGCTGGGTGGTTACGGGGACCGCGTTCGTAGCGGGGGCTGAGCCGGCGGTAGCCGGAGAGCGTTCGATGACCCAGCGGCATCGGCCGCTAACTGATCGTTTCAGAATGGTTTGAGCCGCGAGTCCTGCGCTCGACGATCTTGGTCGGCAGTGAGTCCGGGGTGCATGCTGATCTTGTTCCTGACGACCTGTGGGAGCGGGTTGCTCCGCTGTTGCCGCCTGCTCCCGGACGGCGCCACCGCTATCCCGGGCGGCTGCGCGTTCCGGACCGCGTGGCACTCCCCGGCGTCACGTACGTGCTGCGGACGGGTGTCGCCTGGCGCGGCGTCCCCGCGGATACCGTGAGCTGCACCGGGGTGACGGCCTGGCGTCGGCTGCGGGACCGGACCGAGGACGGTGTCCGGCCCCGCCTGCATGCCGTCTTGCTGGACGAGTTGCGCCGCGCCGGCCTGCTGGACCTCGACGATTGCGCGGTGGACGGCTCGCACATTCGGGCGCTTGCACCGTCCCGTCGCCCGTTGACCGAGGCCGCCCTGGCTCCAAGCACCATCTGATCGTCGACCGTCACGGAATCCCGCTCGCCGTCACACTCACCGGCGGCAACCGGCAAGACGTCACCCAGCTTCTGCCACTGCTGGACGCGGTCCCACCGATCCGGGGTTCTGCGGGGACGTCCCCGCCGCAAGCCCCGGCGTCTGTACGCCGACCGGGGCTGCCCACCGAGGGCACCGTCTGCCTGCTGGGCACACCCAGCGTCCGTCTCGTCGCCGTGCCGCAGGGTACGGGCGCGTTCGGCAGCCGGGTGACGCCGTAGGCACGGCCGGGTGAAACCCTCCCTGTTCCGTAAAGACATGCCCATGCGATGGTCGGCTTTTCCCGACGAACGGGAGGAGGGTGAACCGAGGCGGCCGGTGAGCCGTACAGGCTTGTCGGTGGCCCAAGCCTCTTCGTCCGGGGTCATCGTCCGTCACTGTGGCTCGTGTGGAAGGAACTTCGGGGTGTCGCTCTCCAGTGCTCATCAGCGGTCGGCAAAGGACCAGGCGGACTCGACGGAGCACACGCCCCCAGGTGACGCCCCGGAGGAGGCGGTCGCGGAGTCGGCCCCGGAGGACGGCACGGAGGCCGCCTCCCCCGAGACGGCCGCGGCCCCCGGCGACGGACCGGACGTGGAACAGGCCCAGGAGGAACCGGCGGAACCGGCGGAAGCGACCCCCGCCGAACCGCCCCCCACCGACCCCGACCCCGACCCCGGCCCCAGGGAACCGGCCCCCGCCGCGAAGAACGCGGTCGCCCGATGGCGGGAGCGGCACCCCGACATCACCCGCGCCCTGTCGTGGAGCCTCACGGTCCTCGCCGCCGTCCTGGTGCTCTTCGCCTTCCTGATGCCCGACCGGCTCTCCCAGCTGGCCGCGTCCCGTTTCGTCCGCGTCCCGGCGGAGCCGATCCTGCTGGCCGCCCTGCTGCTCGTGCTGCCGCCGCGGCCGCGGCGTGTGGTGGCGGTGCTCAGCGGGGTCCTGCTCGCCCTGCTGGTCCTCCTCAACTGCGTGGACATGGGCTTCTACCAGACGCTGCAGCGGCCGTTCCACCTGCTGTTCGACTGGTCCCTGTTCGCCGACGGGCTGTCGTTCCTGAAGGACTCGGCCGGGGGGACGACCGCGTACGGGGCCCTGGCCGGAGCCCTGCTCGCCGTCCTCGCGCTGCTGGTGCTGATGCCGCTGGCGATCGTGCGGCTCTCCAAGCTGATGGCGCGGCACCCCTCGGTGGCACGCCGCAGCACCCTGGTGGCCGGCGTGGTCTGGATGACGTGCGCGACGCTCGGCATCCAGGTCTCGGGGCTGAGCGTGGCCGCCAAGGTCGCCGGCCAGCGGGTCCGGGGCCAGGTGGCCACGGTGCAGCAGGGGCTCGCCGACCGGAAGGTGTTCGCCAAGGAGGTGGCCGACGACCGCTTCGCGAAGGTGCCGTCGGACCGGTTGCTGTCCGGGCTGCGCGGCAAGGACGTCATCTTCACGTTCATCGAGAGCTACGGCCGCGGCGCCGTCGAGGACCCGGCGATGGCGCCGGGCGTCGACGCGGTGCTCCGCGACGGCACCCGGCAGCTCGCCGACGCCGGGTTCTCCGCCCGCAGCGGCTGGCTGACCTCGCCCGTCACCGGCGGGGGCAGCTGGCTCGCCCACACCACCTTCCTGTCCGGGCTGTGGGTCCCGGACCAGCAGCGCTACCGCTACGTCAGCTCCAGCGACCGGATGACCCTGACCAGTGCCTTCAAGCGCACCGGCGACTTCCGGACGGTCGGCATGATGCCCGGCGTCACGCGGGCCTGGCCGGAGAGCAAGTTCTTCGGCCTGGACCACGTCCACGACTCACGCACCATGGGCTACCAGGGACCCAGGTTCGGCTGGTCGCGGATGCCCGACCAGTACACCCTGTCGGCTTTCGAGCGCCTGGAGCACGGGAAGGCGTCGAACCAGCCGATGATGTCGGAGATCATCCTGACGTCCAGCCACACCCCCTGGGCACCGGTCCCCCACACCATCGGCTGGGACGAGGTCGGCGACGGCTCGGTCTACGACGCCATCCAGAAGGAGGGCAAGAACCGCGAGGACGTATGGAAGGACGCCGCCCTGGTGCGCCAGGAGTACGGCAAGGCCATCCAGTACTCGCTGACCAACCTCATCGACTTCGTGACGAAGTACGGCGACGAGAACACCGTGCTGGTCTTCCTCGGCGACCACCAGCCGGTGTCGACGGTCGTCGGCGTCGACGCCAGCCGGGACGTGCCGATCGCGATCGTCGCCCACGACCCCAAGGTGCTGGACCAGGTCTCCGGCTGGGGCTGGAGCGACGGCCTGCAGCCCGAACACGGCGCGCCCGTCTGGCGGATGGACACCTTCCGCGACCGCTTCCTGACCGCATTCAGCTCCCCGCAGCCCTGAGCCCGTTCCCGTCGCCCCACGCGAGCCGGGGGCGACGGGAGCCAGGGGAGGGCGGCGGAAAACCGGCTGCCCCATGAGCACGGGCCTGATAACGTCACCGCGCAGTGACGACCGAGGAGGTGAGACCCATCAACGCTGTATCAGGACGGGTGCTCCCCTCACGCACGGCTGCGCGGATCCGCTGACGCAGGTGTCCCCGGGAGTGCCCGCAGGCATCCCGAAAGGCACCGAACCATGCGCTTCCTCTCGGAGACGACCGCCGACGGCGTCTCGGAACACCGCTTCGTCCTCGGCGACATCACCGGCGTGCTCTGGTCCCCCGCCGGCGCGGACGGCGACCGCCCGCTGATCCTGCTGGCCCACGGCGGCGGACAACACAAGAAGGCCCCGGGCGTCCTGGCCCGCGCCCACCACCATGTGACGACCGGAGGCTTCGCGGTCGCCGCCGTCGACGCGCCGGGCCACGGCGACCGCCCGCGGACCGCCGCCGACGAGGCCGCCGCGGTCCGCATCAGGGAGGCGGTCGCCTCGGGCGGGCCCGTCGCCCCGCTCGTCGCGGCCCACAACGCGGCACTCGCCACCCGCGCCGTCCCGGAGTGGCGCGCCACCCTGGACGCCCTGCAGGCCCACGGCCGCGTCGGCCGGGACGTCCCCGTCGGATTCTGGGGCCTGTCGCTGGGCACCGCCGTCGGCGTGCCGCTCGTGGCCGCCGAACCCCGGATCACCGCCGCCGTGTTCGGGCTGCTCGGCCACGAGTCCCTCGCAGACGCGGCGGCCCGGATCACCGTCCCGGTCCGCTTCCTCCTGCAGTGGGACGACGAGCTGGTGCCGCGGTCGTCGTCCCTCGCCCTCTTCGACGCCTTCGCCTCCCGCGACAAGACGCTCCACGCCAACCCGGGCCGGCACATGGAGCTGCCCACGTCCGAGGTGGAGAGCGAACACCGCTTCTTCGCCGGCCGTCTCGCCCGGGACTCCGGCGCGCGGCAGGCACCCCACTGACCCCGCACCCCGCTACCGCGCTTCCCTCAGCACCGCCGAAAGGACCTCCGCCATGCCCTTCTTCCCCTCGTACGACGGCACCGAGCTCGCCTACCACGACTTCGGCTCGGGCCGCCCGCTGCTGTGCCTGCCCGGTGGGCCGCAGGACTCCGTGTACCTCGGCGACCTCGGCGGCCTGTCCGCGCACCGGCGGCTGATCAGGCCGGACCTCCGGGGCACCGGTCTGTCCGGACTGCCGAAGGACCTCGCCTCCTGCCGCTGCGACCGGCTCGTCGACGACGTCGAGGCCCTGCGCGAGCACCTCGGCCTCGACCGGATGGACGTGCTCGGCCACAGCGCCGGGGCGAACATCGCCGCGCAGTACGCGGGCCGCCATCCGGACCGCGTCGGCGCCCTCGTCCTCGTCACGCCGAGCGTCCGGGCCGTCGGGATTCCCGTCCCGGGCGCCCTCCGGCGCGAGACGGCCCTGCTGCGCCGGGACGAACCGTGGTTCCCGGAGGCGTTCGCGGCCCTTGAGGCGATCGCGGCGGGCGAGGCCACCGCCGAGCGGTGGCAGGCCCTCGCGCCGTTCTCCTACGGCCGCTGGGACGATGCGGCGCGGGCCCACCAGGCCGCCGAACGGGAGCAGATGAAGGACGAGGTGGTGGCCGCGTTCGGCGCCGAGGGCGCCTTCGACCCGGAGGCCACCCGCGCCGCGCTCGCCCGGCTGACCGCGCCCGTCATGCTGCTGGCCGGGCAGGTCGACCTCGGGGCTCCCCCGGCCGCGGTCGCCGAGTTCGCCGGGCTGTTCCCGGACGCCGCGCTCGTCGTCCAGCCCGGCGCCGGGCACTTCCCCTGGCTCGACGACCCGGCCCGCTTCGTGACGGCCGTGGCGGGGTTCCTGGCAGGTGGGACCGCGGTCAGGGCCTCATAACGTACGGCGGTGGCGGGACGCCCGCACCGCACGGGCCAGGGCCGGCGGAACGAGGTCCTTCGCCAGGCGGCGGACGGCGCGGGCCTGTTCCCTGACCGGGGACGTGCGGCCGCGCAGTGACGCGTGGCGGGATACCGGCGGAGCCGGGGACTTCGCGTTCGTGCCCCTGATGCGGATCAGGGGCACGCCCGCCACCTGGTCCACGGCGTGCCACAGGTCCTGACGCGTCCTCAGCCACCTCTGCAGTTCCTCGCCCGTCGGGGCCGGGTCGCCCCAGGTGCCGTAGAGCTTGGTGCTCGTGACCGCGATGGGCCTGAGGCCGAGCGTCGCCACCGCCGCCCACACGGCGGCGGCGACGCCCGGGCAGTGCTCGCTGCGGAAGTCGTCGAAGGCCGCGATGCCCTGCGGGCCGAGCAGTTCGCGCGCCGCCGCGACGTCGCCGGAGACGTGCTCGTACAGATGCGACGCGTCGACGTGCACGAAGCGGCAGCTGCCGGCGCCGACGTGCGAGGCGATCACCGATGTGGGGGCCTGCACCATCGTGGGCAGCCGGTCGTGGAACGACAGGTAATTGGCCTCGAACGCGCGCCGGGTGAGCGTCGCGTACGCCGAATTCATCTCGGCGCTGTTGGGGTCGTCCACGGCCGGGGAATCCCACAGGTCGCACACCGTGAACCGCTCGCCCTGACGGAGGTAGCCGCCCATGAAGATGGCGCTCTTCCCCATGTAGGCACCGAGTTCCAGCAGGTCACCCTGGTGTTCGAGGTTGCTCTGCCGGCGCAGGAACCAGTCGAAGAGCAATTGGTCGACCGGCCAGAACCAGCCCTCGACGTCAGCGAATCGCTGCGGCCGGGGAATCGCGTCCGCGGTCTCTCCCGAATGTGGCATGAGCTTCTCCCTGGAGAAGGTGGTCCGCCGAACTGGACGCGAGGATATCGATTTCCGGGCGGAATCCCGGGGAGGCCGTGAGGCGAGGGCGCGCGCACACGGACCGGGGGGGTGGTCCGTCACCACCAGATGACGACGTATCCGTCGCCGCCCGCCGAACCCGGAAGGTCGGTGTCGCCGCCGCCGTCGCCGCCCTCGCCCGCACCGGGTGGCGCCGGCTGGACCACGCCGTCCACCGCGGGGCGGCCGCCCTGACCCGGGGCACCCCCCGGTGTCGGGTTGCCCTCCTGGCCGTCCGCGCCCATGCGGACGGTTCCCTGCCCGGGACAGACGCCCGTGCCACCGCTGCCGCCGAGGAGCAGCGACGCGCCCCCGCCGCCACCGGCCGACACGACGCCGCCCAGGTTGTTGTCCACTCCGGTCGGCGTCCCCGGAGAGCCGTTGGCCGCGCCTGCCCCTCCGGCGCCGCCGGCGCCGACGTCCACCGCGACCGGTGTGCCGGGCTGGACGGGGAGGACGCACCAGGCGAAGCCGCCGGCGCCGCCTCCGGCGCCGGTGATCGCGCCGCCGCCTACGGCTCCGCCCCCGCCGGCGCCCCATGCCTGGACAAAGACCGTGGTTACGCCGGCGGGCGGCACGAGCACACCATCGTCGTCGAAGTCCACCAGGCCGTGGGCGGCTGCGGTTCCGGGCGGCCCCGGGGGCCCGGCTGGCCCCTGGGGACCTGCCGGTCCGGCGGGCCCGGCGGGTCCTTGCGGACCGGTCCCGCCCTGCGGCCCCTGAGGTCCGGCGGGGCCGGCGGGGCCCTGCGGACCGGGAGGTCCCGGCGGGCCAGGAGGTCCCGGCGGACCAGGGGGCCCCGGCGGACCGGGGCGGCCGGGCCGGCCCGGGCAGTGCCAGGGCGGATACGGGAAGGGCGAGCACGGCTGGGCCGCACGCTTCCCGGCGAGAGGTCCGCCCGCCCCGAACGCGGCACCACCGGCCGCGCCGGCCGCGCCGGCCGCACCCGCCATCGAACCGGCCGCCAGCGTCACGCTCGTGACCACCGCCCGCAACACGCGGGGCATGACTGTTCGAGACACCACGTCACCTCCAGGAACGGCCCGCGACGGACGGCAGGTACCGCTTCCGGAGAGTGAGCGGTCGTGAGCGGCGGGGGCCCACGTCAAGAGTCGCCTCGGGCACCTCGTCATGCACATTCAGTAGCCGGACCGGGTGATCCCCGGGTCCCGGAACCTCCACGTGAGGCGTTTTGTCATCTTGTCGACTTGGTGGGGCGGCCCGCATCCTCGTTGTCTGTCGACGGATCGGGGGATGCGGTGGCGGTGTTGCAGTGCACGCGATGCGGGTCGACCCAGGTGCAGAGCCTGAAGCTGTACGTGGCGACGATCGACCCGCGCTCGGCGCTGAAGAAGGATCTCGCGCAACCGGAGGAGGAGAAGGCGGCGCTGGTCGGGCCGCTGCTGGTGGCCGGATTCGGGGTGGCGCTGCTGGCGTCGGGGGTGATCCTGCTGGGGTTGCTCGTGACGGCCGGCGGGGCGGTGTGGGGTGCGCGGGAGCGAGGCAAGGAGCAGACCTCCCAGCGCAGGCGGGAGGAGTGGCCGAAGAAGATGATCTGCCTGCAGTGCACGACGCCGTTCCTCCCGTGACGTAGCCCGCGCGTGACGACGCGGCCCGCCCACGGTGGCGGGCGGGCCGCGTCGGCGCCCCTGGGAGAGGTGCTCCCGGGAGCCCGGGACCGGGTGCGGGCACCCACGCGTTCGCGGGGGTGCCTTGACCTCAAGGACGGTCGAGGTTCTACGGTCAGTGCATGAGCATGGAGACCACGGCCTGGACCCAGCTGCACAGCGTCATGAACGCCACGCAGGACCGCCGCCCCCTGGCCCGCGACACCCTGCGCCGCGTCGGCGCCTTCGCCCGGCCGCACCGGCGGCGCATCACCCAGTTCGTCCTGCTGAGCATCGTGACCGCGCTGCTCGCCGTGGCGACCCCCGTCCTCGCCGGATGGGTCGTCGACGCCATCGTCTCCGGCGGGGACCCCGGACGGGTGACCACGCTCGCCGTGCTGATCGCCGTGATCGCCCTGGCCGAGGCGGGTCTCGGGCTGCTGGGCCGCTGGCTGTCCGCGAACCTCGGCGAGGGCCTCATCCTCGACCTGCGCACCGCCGTGTTCGACCACGTCCAGCGCATGCCGGTCGCCTTCTTCACCCGGACCCGCACCGGAGCCCTGGTCAGCCGCCTCAACAACGACGTGATCGGCGCGCAGCGCGCCTTCAGCAACACGCTCTCCGGGGTCGTCGGCAACCTCGTCACCCTTCTGCTGACCCTCGGCGTCATGCTCACCCTGTCCTGGCAGATCACCCTGCTCGCCCTCGCCCTCCTCCCGGTCTTCGTCGTCCCGGCACGCCGCATGGGCACCCGCATGGCGCGCCTGCAGCGCGAGGCCGCGACGCACAACGCCGCCATGGGCACCCAGATGACCGAGCGCTTCTCGGCGCCCGGCGCCACCTTGGTGAAGCTCTTCGGCCGGCCCGCGGACGAGTCGGCCCGGTTCGAGGAACGTGCCCGCCGGGTCCGGGACATCGGCGTGCGGACCGCCATGGCGCAGTCGGCCTTCATCACCGCGCTCACCCTCGTCTCGGCCCTCGCGCTGGCGCTCGTCTACGGCCTGGGCGGCCACTTCGCGCTGACCGGCGCCCTCGACGCGGGCTCCGTCGTCACCCTCGCCCTCCTCCTCACCCGGCTCTACGCGCCCCTGACCGCGCTCGCGGGCGCCCGCGTCGACATCATGAGCGCCCTGGTCAGCTTCGAGCGGGTCTTCGAGGTCCTCGACCTGCGGCCCCTGATCGCCGACCGGCCCGACGCCCGGCCGGTGCCGGACGGGCCCGTCGCCGTGGAGTTCGAGGACGTCCGCTTCGGCTACCCGTCCGCCGACAAGGTGTCGCTGGCGTCACTGGAGGAGGTCGCGACGCTGGACACCCGCGCCGGCGGCGAGGTCCTCCACGGGATCTCCTTCCGCGCGGAACCCGGCCACACCGTCGCGCTCGTGGGCTCCTCCGGTGCCGGGAAGTCGACCATCGCGCAGTTGCTGCCGCGCCTGTACGACGCCGACGAGGGCGCCGTCCGCGTCGGCGGCACCGACGTCCGCGACCTGACGGCCGCCTCGCTGCGGGCCACGGTCGGCATGGTCACCCAGGACGGCCACCTCTTCCACGACACGATCCGGGCCAACCTGCTGCTCGCCAGGCCGGAGGCCACCGACGAGGAACTGCGCGACGTGCTGCGCCGCGCGCGCCTGGACCGCCTGGTCGCCGAACTCCCCGACGGCCTCGACACCGTCGTCGGCGAACGCGGCTACCGCCTGTCCGGCGGGGAGCGCCAGCGCATGACCATCGCCCGGCTGCTCCTGGCCGGGCAGCGCGTCGTCATCCTGGACGAGGCCACGGCCCACCTCGACAGCACCTCCGAGGCCGCCGTCCAGGAGGCCCTCGCCGAGGCCCTCACCGACCGCACCGCCGTCGTGATCGCCCACCGCCTGTCCACGGTGCGCGCCGCCGACCTCATCCTCGTCGTCGAGGACGGCCGCATCGTCGAGCGCGGCACCCACACGGAACTCCTGGCGGCGGACGGCCGGTACGCCGAGCTCTACCGCACCCAGTTCAGCACGGAGAGCGTCCTGCCCGGCGCTGTGGGCTGAGCCCGGGCGGACGAACCCGCTTCGTCCGGGCCGCTCCCGCAGCCGGCCTCCCCGCCCGGGTGCCACCTCGGGCGGGGAGGCCCCGGGAATCGGTTCAGCGGCCGAGCTCCATCGAGAGGCCGCCTTGATCGCTGGTGATCCTGACAAGCTGGTCCCGGGGTTGGCACCCTCGTGGACGCGGCAGTCGAACTCTGCGCCCTCCTCGGCCACCACCGACAGGGGGCCAGCGGTGGTTCGACCGGGACGGGGCCGAGGGTCATCACCTCGACCGTCACTACCGGTGCGCAATAGGCACGCCGCGATGCGGTAGGCCGTCCTCGGAATGTGCACGACGTGGGACGTCAGAAAGCCTGCGTGGACGGCTCGTTGTCACACCTCGTCGGGCTGCCCGGTCCACGTGCCCGCAGGCCGCATGACAGGGCGGTCCGCATCAGCACGGTGATCGGCCGTGCTACGCGGTGGCCGCGGTCCCGGTTCGGCACCGGTCCGGCTCGCCCGAGGCGCCCGTCCCAGCGGTGGAGGCGGGCGCCTCACTCCACCGGACGACGCGGCGGGCGTTCGGCACCCCACAGGGCGGCAGAACGGCCGAACGGGGCCTCAACAGCCACACGAGCCTGGGCACTCGGCACCGGCCGGCCCTCCACCGCTTCCGGACCACGCGGCGCACGACGCCTGCCGGACGAGGGCGTCGCGGCCGGCTCCTCCCGGCGGCGGCAGGAGGGACCGGAACCCGAATGCGGGCCTTGGCCGTATGTCGGTCACCCGGTCGGCTGGCGAATGTGCAGGTCACGTCACACAGGGTGATCCTTGCTGTGGGCTCGCTGCCTTCTACGAGAGCTTCTCTCCGCCGGTGCGGCGACCGCCGCCCGTTGCGGGCCCCTTCCTGGAGGTGACGTGTTGTCTCGAATAGCCCTACCCCGAGCGTTGTGGACGGTGGCCACCGCCGTGGCTCTGTCGTCCGGTGTTCTCACAGGTGCCGCACATGCGGGAGGCGCCGACGGTGGCGCGTCCGAGGCCGTGAAACCCGGCGCGGGAAGCCGTCTTGCCGACCCGTGCTTCCTCTTCCCCCTTTTCCCCGGGTACTGCCCCAGCCGTCCGGGGTATCACGGGCACCCGGGGCGCCCCGGGATTCCCGGCCCACCCGGCCCACCCGGGCCTCCCGGACCGCAGGGGACTCCTGGAGCCCAGGGCCCCGCCGGTCCTGCCGGGCCTCCGGGCCCGCAGGGCGAGACCGGTCAGCAGGGGCCTGCCGGGCCCGCCGGTCAGCAGGGCCCCGTAGGGCCCGAGGGACCGCAGGGGCCGCCTGGTGCCGGCACGGCTCACGGCCTGGTGGACTTCCAGAGTGACGGCCAGTTCGCGCCGCCCGCCGGGGTCGCCTCGGTCTTCGTCCAGGCATGGGGTGCCGGCGGAGGAGGTTCGGGAAGTGACGTCAACGCCGGACCGGGGGGCGGCGGCGGGGGCTTCGTCTGGTGCGTCCTCCCCGTCCAGTCGGGCACACCGGTCACGGTGGACATCGGCACAGGAGGAGCGGGCGGAACCGACAACACGAGCAGCCAGCCCGGCACGCCCAGCACGGTGGACAACGGTCTCGGCGGCGTCGTGACGGCACTTGGCGGCCGGGCCGCCACGGGCAACAGCGGCGGCGTGGGCGGCTTCGGCTCCTGCCCCGGCCAGGGCACGGTCCGGCAGGGCGCCGTCGGCGGGGCCGGTGGGGGCAGCATTCCGGGTCTGGGGGGTCGTCCGGCAGTGGACGGCGTCACCCAGCCGGCACCACCGGCCGCGGGCATCGGCGGCAACGGCGCCCCTCACGCTCCCCCCAACGAGCGCGACGGCCTGCCCGGCGGCCCCGGATACGTCGTCATCTGGTGGTAGACCGCGAAAGGCCCGGCGCACCGACTCGTGCGCCGGGCCCGGCCGCGGGCGGAGCACCCCGCCCCGTCCCTCGTGAGACGGCGTCGAGCGGACCGGCTACGCGGCATCACGCCCGTCGGTCACCCGTACGGCACGAATACCGAGCCCCCGCGTCGAGGTCGTCCCACGATCGGTTACGGGGCCCGGCCGGTGCCCGCGGCCGCTGTGTCGCCATGGCACGCACGCGCACGTGAACTCTCCGCCTTCGAGGAGGCCGCCTTGGGACACGCCGTCGGCGATGTGCTCGGCCTGGCCGCCGCCGTCGCGGTCAGTCCGCTGCCCATCGTGGCCATGATCCTCATCCTGGCCACCCCGCAGGGCCGGACGAACGGCACGCTGTTCGCCGTCGGCTGGTTCCTGGGCCTGGCCGTCCTCGGCGCGATCACGCTGGCGGTGGGCGGCCCCGGCGGGGCGTCCGCGCACGGCCAGCCGGCCACGTGGGTGGGCGCCCTCAAGCTGGCGCTGGGCGTCCTGCTCCTCCTGTTCGCCGCCCGGCAGTGGCGGGGGCGTCCACGCGACCCCTCACAGGCGCGGCTGCCGAAGTGGATGGCGGCGATCGACCACTTCACCCCGCCGAAGGTGCTCGGCCTCGGACTGCTGCTCTCGGCCGCGAACGCCAAGAACGCCCCGCTGACCATCGCCGCCGGGGCCTCCATCAGCTCGGCGGGGATCCCCGTGCCGCAGCAGATCGGGGCGCTCGCCGTGTTCGTGGTCATCGCTTCGCTCGGAGTCCTCGCCCCGCTCGCCGTGTACCTGTGCATGGGTGAGCGGGCCGAGGGCATCCTCGCCAACTGGCGGGACCGGGCGGCCCGGCACAACGCCGCCATCATGGCCGTCCTGTTCTTCGTCCTCGGCCTGAAGCTCCTGGGGGACGGCATCAGCGGCCTCGCATGAGGCCCCTCGCTCCGAGGCCCCCGCAAGCCCGAATCGGGCTTCGCGTCCACCCACGCGTAGAGCCGGCCGCCCGGGCGGTGCCGGAAGTCCCGGCCGACCCGGCGCAGCCAGCGCCGCTCGGAGGTATAGCCGAGCAACGCTGACATGACCGCGAGAGTGAGCAACTCCGCGTCACTGAGCGTGGGCGTGATCCCGACTTTCGGACGCCACGGGGCCAACCACAGTGAAGCCTTCAACTCATCGTCGATCCGGGCGTAGAGTGCCGTTGCGAGGGTGTCCAGGTCTGTCTTCACACACTGACATTGGACGCCCTCGTGCCATGTCCGCAGGCGATCCCTTGGACTCACTCATCTAAGGGCTGGCGCATGCGGCCGCACTGGATGCGCCTCGACGGCGCCCTGCCCGGGCGGGGGCGGAGTGGCGGCCGCACCGACGTCCGCGATGCCGCACCAGCAGGCAGCGCCAGGCGAGTTGAGCTGCGACGCCCAGGCGGGTCCACCACCTGACCCGGTCCCGGATGTGCGGCGCATCGCCGGACGGATCGTATCGGGGCCGTGGGTCACACCTTCGGATGCATACCGCTCACTTTCGGCATCTCCTTTCATCACCCACTTTCGTCACCGCCTTAACCGGTGATACGTTCGGATCAGTCTTGACGCCCCGAGGTCGACTCGGGGCGTCTGCCGAGGTCACGGGACTGCCCGCCCGTAGACCGGCCCTCGCCCTTCCCGTCGTGCGATGTGCCCACGCGTCGCCGCGGTCAGGCGCACCAGCTACTCAGGATGTGAAAGCAATGAAGATGAAGAAGAAACTTCTGGCCGTGATCGCGGCCGGAGTGCCGCTGGTCGCGGCGGTGTACCTGCCGACCGCTTCGGCACAGACCCCGGCTCCCGCTTCGGCCAGACCGTTCGACTGCGCTTCCATGCCGGTGCGAGCGCCTGCCGGCACCGAGGTGGAGGCCGTGACGGCGGTCCGCGACATGGGCGGCACCATCAAGGGGACCGGTGTCCTGCAGGGCGAGGTCACCGACGTCCCGGCCTTCTGCAAGGTGACCGTCACCCTCACCCACCCGGGCGAGGACGACCACGCCACGGTGCGCACCTGGCTGCCCGAAAAGGGCTGGAACGGCCGCTTCCAGGCGCTCGGCGGCAGCGCCTACCTCGCCGGGGACAACGGTGTCGGAATGGGCACCGCCGTCAAGAATGGCTACGCGGCGACCACCACGGACGCCGGCGTCGGTGACGCCCTCGACGTCAACTGGGCGCTGAACAGCGAGGGCGAGGTCAACACCACCCCGCTGAAGAACTTCGCCTCCCGTTCCCAGCACGAGGCGGCGGTCGTCGGCAAGGAGGTCGTCGACGCGGTCTACGGCAAGCGCGCCGCCTACGCCTACTTCACCGGCTGCTCCACGGGCGGACGCCAGGGCTACATGGAGGCCCAGCGCCACCCCGACGACTACGACGGCATCCTCGCCGACGCGCCCGCCGTGAACTGGGACGAGTTCGAGGTCGCCACCCTGTGGCCGCAGGTCGTCATGAACAACCAGAAGACCTTCCCGTCGGGCTGCGAACTGGACGCGTTCACCGATGCCGCCGTCAAGGCGTGCGACTCGCTCGACGGCGTCGGGGACGGACTGGTCAACGACCCGGAGCGGTGCGACTTCGACCCTCGCGGGCTGATCGGCACCAAGGTCGCGTGCAACGGCGACGAGCTGACCATCACGGCGGCCGACGCGGCCGTGGTGCGCAGGATCTGGGACGGCCCGCGCACCGCCTCCGGCAAGAAGCTGTGGTACGGCGTCCCGATCGGGGCCGACCTCAGGGGCCTCGCGGCCGTCACGACCGGCACCGACGGCACTGTCAAGGGCAGCCCCTTCCCGGTGCCCGCCGCGTGGGTCGGGCTCTGGGTGAAGAAGGACCCCTCCTTCGACCTGTCGAAGATCACCTACCGTCAGTTCACCGAGCTGTTCGAGCAGTCCCAGGCCGAGTACGACGGGGTGATCGGCACGGACGACCCCGACCTGTCCGGCTTCCGCGCGTCCGGCGGCAAACTGCTGACCTGGCACGGCCAGGCCGACCAGTTCATCCCCGCCCAGGGCACCGTCGCGTACCACGAGCAGGTCGAGCGGAAGATGGGCGGCGCCAAGCGGGTCGACGACTTCTACCGCCTCTTCCTCGCCCCGGGCACCGACCACTGCGGTCTCAACGGCACCGACGGCTCGGCCGACGGCCTTGCCGCGCTGACCGCCTGGGTCGAGCACGGCAAGGCCCCCAAGACACTGCCCGCCACCCTGGTCGACGCCTCCGGCAAGAGCGTCACCCGCGACCTGTGCGGCTACCCCGAGGTGTCCCGTTACAAGGGTCACGGAGACCCGGACCTCGCCTCCAGCTTCAGGTGCGTCCTCCCGCCCCGGCACTGAACTCGCCGTCACCGATCCGATCCACCCGAGAAAGGCCGAGCACCATGAGTACGCAGACGGCGAATCCCCCGACCCGGGGCGCGACGGCGGAACGTTCCTCCCTGCTGAGGCTGTACCTGGGCCGCGGCGTCCTGGCTGTGGCGTGGGCCCTGGTGTTCGCCCGCGCCCATGACTCCCTTGACGCCCCGGTGATCACGCTGCTGGTCGTCTACCCGCTGATTGACGCGGTGTCCTCGCTGCTCGACCACCGCGCCACCCCCGATGGTTCGGAGCGCGGAGTCACCGCGTTCAACGGCGTGTTGAGCACGTTCGCCGCCCTCGCCGTCGGCATCGCCGGAGCGGGTGGCGTGGAGCCGGTGCTCCACGTCTTCGGCGCCTGGGCGGCCGTCTCCGGAGCGGCCCAAGTGGTCGTCGGCCTGCGGCGGCGCGGCTCCGAGCTGGGCAACCAGTGGCCGACCCTGATATCGGGCGGACTGTCCCTCCTGGTCGGCGTCTTCTACAACATCCAGGCCGTGGGCGACGACCCCTCGCTCGACGTGCTGGCGACGTACGCCACGGGCGGCGGGGTGTGGTTCATCCTCCAGGCCCTGCTGCTGGGCTGGAAGAGCCGCCGGCTGCGCACCCGAAGCGCCTGCCGGTCGCACGGCGCCCGTCACCGGCCCGCGTCGGTCCCGCAAGGGACGTCAAGCCCGTCGAGCCCCTGAGCCGACGACGGGTTCCGGCCCGGCGGTTCCCACCACCGGGCCGGAACCCGTATGTCTCCGGGCGGCCCCGGCTCGGTGGTACACCCAGTACCCGTCGTAATAGTCGTAGGAATCCCTGTAGTAGCAGTCCGCGTACTCCCCGTATCCGTAGTCGCACTCCCAGCAGTCGCTGTCGCCGCCGTGACCGGCGGTCTCCGACTGCTGGTGGGGCGCCTGAGTAGACACGGCGCTCGTCCGTGCGGATGCGGGGGCGGCGAACGCGGTGGTGGGGATCAGCGCACCCCCTGCCGCCAGAGCGGCGGAGGCCGTGAGGATCGCGAGACGCCGGGTGCGAGGTGTGCGGGGCATGGGAATTCTCCTGGGGAAGTGGTGAAGGGAAAGGAACGTCCGGCAGGCGGCGGGACGCGTGTCCCGCCGGCACCGCCCGGATGACCCCGGTGGGGGCCGTCTGCTGCGCTCGACCCCGTGTCTCCGTTGACCCCGGCCCGGCGCGCCACGTCGCGCCCCTCGAATTCGGGGCCTGACGACCACGGCAGCACGCCCGGCACCTGCCGACTGTCACGCCAAGGCCACAGATTTCTGCCTCCCAGCCACGTGACCCCCTCCCGGTGATAGCTTCCACCGGCCACTTGACCTTGCCTTTACGCACCCCAGGGGGACCCGCGATGACCACTCCGCCGCCGCCCGGCAGCAACCCGTACAACCAGCAACCGCCCGCCCCGCACGGCCCTCAGGGCGGCAACCCGTACAGCGTCCCCGGCCCTCCGGCGCCCGCGCCCCGGCGCCCCCGGAGCGTCAAGGGCGTACTCAAGGGAATCCTCAGCGTCGTGGTGATCGGGGTCGTCGCCTACGGCGGCTACACCACCTGGTTCGGGGGCGCCGCGACCGCCGACGCCGGCGACTGCCTGCACGCGGGTAACGCGGCGGCAACAGGCGTGATCTCCGTCGGGGACCCGGAGTTCGAGATCGTGGACTGCGGCGACTCCAAGGCGCAGTTCAAGGTGGCCGACAGGCAGTCCGGGACGGACGGAACCTGCGACGAGCAGTACAGCCGCTACACCCAGGGCGGTTCCGGCCGGGACTTCACGCTCTGCCTCGAGAGGCTGAAGTGACCGCGCGCCGGCACCGCTGAGGCCGGCTCGCGGCCCCGGTGACGTCGCGTCAGGCGATGAGTACCGTGGTAGGGATGCGGATCCTTCACCTGTCCGACATCCACATCGGCCCCGTCGAGGGGCCCAACTCCCGCGGGATCGACGCGAGGGAGTCCCTGCGCCGGATGCTCGCCGGCCTCGACTCCGTCCCGGACGTCGGCGCCGTCGTCGTCAGCGGCGACGTCGCCGACGACGGCTCCCCGGAGGCCTACACCGCCGCCCGCGACATGGTGCGGGAGTTCGCCGGGCCCAGGCGGGCGCCTGTGGTGTTCTGCACCGGCAACCACGACGAGCGCGGCGCCTTCGCCAAGGTGCTGGGCAGCGGCCACCTGGGAGCCGACGGCGGCGACCTGGCGAGCGCGGTCGTCGACTCCCCGGAGGGCGAGCGAGCTGCCGTCAGCGAGATCGGCGGCCACCGTTTCGTCACGCTCGACTCGCTCGTCCCCGGCAAGGTCTACGGCCGGATCGGGCCACGCCAGCTCGACTGGCTCCGCGAGGTGCTCGCCGAACCCGCGCCGCACGGAACCGTGGTGGTCCTGCACCACCCGCCCGTCACCCTCGAGGTCGAGGTCCAGCAGGCCCTCGGGCTGCAGGACGGTGCCGCACTGGCCGACGCCGTGCGCGGCACGGACGTACGGCTCGTCCTGTGCGGCCACTTCCACCTGCAGCTCTTCGGCCACCTCGCCTCGGTCCCGGTGTGGGTGACCCCCGGGGTCCTCAGCCGCATCGACCTCACCGGCCCGCAGGGCACCGAGCGGACGGTACGCGGGGCCTCGGCGACCCTCGTCGACCTCGGCGGCCCGTACGCCCCGCTGTTCCACGTGCTCCACGCACGCGACCCGCGGGCGGGCGAGACCGTCTACGAGCTCGACCGCGACCAGCTCCGCTCGATCGTCGAGCGACTGGGCCCCGGCGCGTGACGTCCCGCAGGCAACTGCCGTAACTAAGCCTGATGCGTGTTGATCTGACGCTACGTTGACTCAAGCACAGATGTCGCGTCACATCGAGTGACGGTGACACCATCGGTCAGCGCTTCATGTGAGGACGGGGGAGAGCTTGTGACGCACCTCATCAGCTTTCGCACAGCAGACGGCGGTGAAGCCGTGGTGGAGATCGCCGAGGACGAACCGGGAGTCGTGGCCGTCTCGAGGACCGGCGACACCATTGCGCAGGCTTCCGCTTCTCTGGAATCCGGGCTGGACCGCATCCGGACCGTGGCCGAGACGACGCTCGACCGGCTGATCGCACTCCCTCGGCAACCCGACGAGGTCAGCGTCGAGTTCGGTGTCCGCTTCAATGCCAAGGCGGGGGCCGTCATCGCCCACACCGAAGGCGAGGGACACCTCAAGGTCGCCATGGTGTGGCGGCGAGGGACCTCCTGAATCCCTGCCGCCTACACTTGTCGCAGCGGGTGTGAAGTACAACGGTGACGCTCGGGGGAGACGATCGCTGTGGGGCCTGAACGTGGTCAAGTGCGCGTCCTTTCCGCGGACGGGACGCTGTGGGGAGCCGGAGTCCTGGTCGCGCCCAAGGACTCCACGACGGCCGGTGCCCACGTGCTGACGTGTGCCCATGTGGTCGAAGCCGCCGTGGAGGGCACTTCCGGAGGCCGCCTGCTGGTCGATCTGCCCGGACGTGACTGGTCCGCCTCCGCCCACCCCGTGCCCGCCGCCTGGTCGCCCCCTCCACCGCTCGACGGCCCCGCTCCGGGCGTCTCCCTCACCGACCGCTGCGACTTCGCCGTCCTCGCCCTGGACGTGGGCCATCCTCCCCTCCCCCGCGGCTGCGGCCCGCTGTCCTTGGCACCGGACCCCGTTCGCCCCGGCCACCGTGTGTCGATCATCGGCTATCCGCGGGACGCCCCCGCCGGCCTCATCGCGACGGCCCGGCTCGCCGGAGCAGGTGGGCCGTGTCCGGAGTGGGTCCAGCTCGACGGAATGCGTACCACTGGTGCCGTGGTGCAGCGGGGATTCAGTGGCGCGGCCGTGTGGGATCCGGACGGGTCCCGCGTCGTCGGGATCGTCACGGCCGCCCACACCGACCGCAGCACGAAGGTCGCATGGATGCTTCCCGCCGACGTCGCCATTCGGCTCTGGCCACCGCTGTCGGGCGCAGCGCGGCCTCCGGCAGCACGCACCTGCACTCCGCCCTCGCTGGAGAAGCAGTACGAGCTCGCCGACGCGCTGCTCGACGTGCCGCAGATCGGCTACGACTCCGGCCGTGCCCTGCGGGACGCGTTGCCGGCGCGGGTTCGCCGCGGCATCCGTGATCACCCATGGCCGCGGCAGCAGCTCCACGCGGTGGTGCAGGCCTGCACGGACCACCGCGAGGGTTGCCCGGCCCTGCGCGCGGCTCTGCTCACCCTGGGCGGGGATTCGGAATCGGCGCTCGACGCCCTGGGAATCCTCGACCGCATGTGCTGCTCCGGCGTGCCGGGATCGGGGGGTGGTCGATGACGGTCGCGGAGCGGGTACCACCGCGGTATCTGGTGGACGCCGTGGCGCAGGTCAGCTGCCTGCGGGACACCGAGACGCTGCGTCAGGTCGTGCACCGGCTGTGTCCGCAGCTGAGCCCGTCCCTCGACACCACGGCGGGCACCTCCCGACGCGGCGTGGTCTTCGCCGTCATGGAGGAGTTGTCCGTCCAGCCCGCGGGCATCGCCCGGCTCATCGAGGCCCTGGAGGTACGCGAGGGCAACTCGATCACGATGCGGAAGCTCAAGGTGGCCACCGCCGCCTGGGAGGTGGAACTCCTGGACGACGAGAGCTGGGAGGAGCTCTTCGATCTCCTGGACGGCATCCGGATACCCGATCTGGATCGCCGCTACGCGGAGTTCCTCGACACCTTGGGAAGGTTCGCTCCCCCGCTCCCCTGCACCGAGCCCTGGACGGTGTTCCTCCACGCCGCGACGCTCAACGCCCGGCCGGGGAGCCAACTCCCCTGCTTCCAGGTCCTGCAGCAGCTTCTCGCACTCGGAGCCGACGGTGAGCGACAGCAGCTCATCATCGACTGGGCGGAGGAACACGACCCCTACCGCCCCGCGGCGACGGGGCGGTCGGAGCGGCCGTCCGCGGCGGACGAGGGTTCCCCGGCGTCCGAACACATCGACGTATGGAACCCTTCCGATTATCTGATGGTTCAACTGCGTCCGCTCCTCGACGCGGAGTCGGGACGCGATACCCTCCTGAGCCACTGGCTGCGTGTACATCCGGGTGGCCGGATCAAGGGAGAGGACTCCCGCATCGACCTGCGCGACGCCGAGAGGGAGGTGGCCACCCTGGTCTTCCACGCGGAGAGCGACATGGCGCACCGCAGGGCGGATCTGGCATTGGAGTTCGTACTCCCCAGGGACCTCCTCGACCTGGATGTGGAACGATGGCACAAGACTTCATTCCAAGGAGTGGGCGGGGTGCTGGGCGAGGATCACCACGTCGTCGTCCGCAGTCTCGACCGACTGGGCCGACGTGATCTCCACGGCCGCTGGGGCCGGAGGTGGGATGCCTTCGCCAACGGCCGTGCCGGGCGTGTGCATTGGTATCCCGAGGACGGCAGGTCGCACCTCCTCTCGGAACCTCCGCCCGCGGTGGCGGTCCTCAGCGACCCGCCCACCGGCGCACGCGGCGAAACGGGGGCGCGCGGAAGCCGGGACGAACTGGTGGAGGCGCTCAGGGCCGGGGTCCCCGTCATCCTCTGGGACCGGAGAGGCCCAGCGGATCCGGTATTCCTGTCCGCTCTGCGCTCATTGCTGGATCGCCACGATCTCCGCGGATTACCCGGTGTCGTGAAGGCGTTGCGCATCGCAGCCATCGACAGCGATCCTGAGAACGATGTATTGGTCGGCCGCCATGTCGCTCTGCTCTGGGATGATCCGAACCGGATGCCCGTCGCGTCGGTGGGCACATCGGCGGGTCCTCCCCCGGGCGGGGAGGAGAGTTCGTGACTCGCCCTGACGACGATGCTGTGCCCGTTGCCGGTCAGAACGACGGGCAACCACCGCGCTGGTGGATCTACCGAGGGGCCGGTCAGCCACTTCAGGACACCCGCCTCGCGGATCTCCTCCCCCCTCCCCCGCCGTGGAGGAGCTTCGGCGGCGGCCCGGTCCTTCCGCCGCCGCCCGACGACGACGCCGAGATCAGGCGCCGGCTCGGGCTGCACCGGGCCCCGGCACGGCAGTTCGCGAACTTCGCCGAACACGAGGCGAACATGGTCAACGCCGCGCTCCTGCTGCGACGACCGCTGCTGGTGTCGGGACGTCCGGGGACGGGGAAGTCCAGCCTGGCGTACCGCATCAGTCGTGAGTTACGCCTCGGACGCGTCCTGCGCTGGCACATCACGAGCCGCACCACCCTCCAGCAGGGTCTCTACGAGTACGACGCGATCGGTCGCGTCCAGGACACCGCTGCGCAGAGGGCCGCGGAAGGGGAAGGCCACTCCGGCGGCGACCGCTCCGCGCCGCCCGGCGTGGGTGACTACATCCAGCTGGGCCCCGTCGGTACGGCGCTCCTCCCCTATGCCGAACCCCGGGTGCTGTTGATCGACGAACTGGACAAAAGCGACCTCGACCTGGCCAACGACCTGCTCAGTGTCTTCGAGGAGGGCTCCTACTCGATCCCGGAACTCCTCCGGGCGCGCCGCAGGCATCCGAGGGTGAAGGTGCTGACGGACGACCCGGACCGGGAGGCGGAAATCATCGGAGGGACGGTCACCTGCAGCGCCTTCCCCCTGGTCATCCTGACGTCCAACAGCGAACGGGAGTTCCCGCCCGCGTTCCTCCGCCGGTGCCTCCTGCTCGACATGCCCGAACCCGACGAGAACGACCTCGCGGACATGCTCGTCGCGCACTTCGGCGGCGAGGCCGTCACCGAGTGGGCCGACGACCTGATCTCCCGGTTCCTCGAGCGGAGCCGTCAGCGCGGCGGCCTCTCCAACGATCAGCTGCTGAACTCGCTCTACCTCGCCATGTCCGCGCGCGCCTCGGACGAGACCGGCCCGCTCCCGGAGTTCAGCCGGACGGTCTGGCACGGGCTCAACGGAACGGATCCCGGAGCGAGGACCGCGTGACCGGGGAAGAGGGAGGCCCGTCGTCGCGGCCGACCCAGCAGGAGTTGCTGGACGCGCTGTACCTGGCGGCGTGGCGGGACTCCGCCTCTCCCTACCCGTACCTGGACTGGCGGTCCGGCCGCTCCGCCGAGCTCGGCTCCCCACGGCCGGCAACCCGGTCGGCGACGGGCCCGGGCGGCCGGCCCGATGAGAGCTCCCCTCCCGGCGAGGCATCCGACGGCATCGGCGGCGGTGCCGACGACTCCGGACCCACACGCGAGGACGGCGACGCCGGAGACTCCGGCGACGGCATCCGCCGTCCCGAGCACGATGGCCGGAGGAGCGAACCGGCCGCGCACCCAACCTCGGAGCCCCTGGTCGCGAACGCATGGCGCTCGGACGCGACGGGGCCCGCGCCAGCCGTCCGGTCCGCCTCCTTCTGGTCCACCGCGCCCAGGCGTGAGCCGCAGTCGGGCGGCCGCCCCTCCGCCGCGGCACCGTCCGGTGATCTCGCACTGGCCCGTTCCCTGCGTCCGCTGCGGTTGAGGCGGCCCTCCCACACGGCCTGGGAGGTGGACGAGGCGGCCACGGCGGAGCGTGCGGCGGCGGACGGACTGTGGATTCCGGCTTGCCACCCCGCCGAAGAGCGCAGGCTCGAACTGCTGCTGCTGGTCGACGACCACCCGTCACTCACCCTGTGGCAGGACACCGTGCACAGGCTCCGCCGCTTACTGGAACGGACGGCGGCGTTCCGGACCATCACCGTGACCCGCGTCGCCATCGCGGAGAAGGGCGCCCGCATAAGGGGACTCGGAGCCACGTCACGGCGGAGCACACCGGGTCCCGACTGTGTGGCGCTCGTGGTCACGGACGCGGTCTCACCGAGTTGGCGCAACGGCGACGCGGCCGCCTACCTCTACTCGCTGGCGCGATCGTCACCGACCGCCGTGCTCAGCGTCATGCCACAGGAAGTGTGGGAGTTCACCCTCCCCACCGCCGTGAGGGTGGAGCTCACCGTCCCCGCGCCGGTCTCACCGAACCGGCTGCTGAGAACACGCCGGATCAGCGCGGGCCTGTCGGCCCTGGGCGATCCGCCTCACCCGAACGCCGCCGACCCCCTGCCCGTACCGCTTCTGGAGTTCACGCCGGGGTCCCTCGGCCGCTGGGCACGGCTGATCGCCTCCACCGGCGGACGTCACACCATGGCCGCGCTGCTCACGGGCATCAACGGTGACCTCGAGACCAGAGCCGATCAGCAGGTCTCCCTGTCGGAGCCGACGCCGGGCCGGGCCCGGGAGACCGTCGGCCGGTTCATGGCCAAGGCATCACCCACCGCTTTCACGCTGGCCCGCCGGCTGGCCGCCGCTCCGCTCAACCTCCCCGTCATGCGCCTCGTGCAACGGATGCTCCCGGAGGCGAAGACCTGGAACCTCGCCGAGATCATGATGTTCGGTCTGTTGCGGTCTGTGCGTGACGACTACGACGCCGAGGACGCCGAGAGGGTCTCCTTCGATTTCACGACAGGCGTCAGGCAGGAACTCCTCGCCCTGGGCACGAGGGCGGAGACGCTGGGCGTGCTGCGGCATGTCTCCGAGCATCTGGGGCCCCGCCTCGCCTCGGCTTTCGCGGGCGGGGAAGCGGTGGTGGCCTGGCAGACCGACGCCCCGGACCCCCCGGTGACCGAGCAGACACGGCCGTTCGTCAAACACCTGCGCACGGCGCTCTCCGCGGTCTCAGGTCCCTATCAAGCTCGCGCCGATCGTTTGGAGTGCTTACTGAACGAGGAACGGCGAGCTTCACCCATACATCCCCTACCAGCGCATATGACGACGGGTGATCGGTCGGATACGCTTGAGCGGCGGTCCGCCGCCGCTACGACGCCTCCGCAGGAGTCGCCCTCCCCAGCAATCCCAGGAGGTTCCGTGTCGTCCCCCGTGAAGCAGTCCGCAGGCCCGTTGACGGTTCAGCCGCAGACTGCCCCGCCGAACCCGAGGCGCATCGGGGCGAACCTGCCGCTGCGCAACAGGAATTTCACGGGACGCGAGGAACAGCTGGCCAAGCTCCGCCAGAGGCTCGCCACCGGAATAACCACCGCCGTACTGCCCGAGGCGTTGCACGGAATGGGCGGAGTGGGAAAATCCCAGATCGCCATCGAATACGTGTACCGCTACGGCAGGGACTACGAGCTCATCTGGTGGATTCCCTCCGAACAGACCAACCTGATCGTGCAATCCCTGATCGAACTCGGGGAACACATGGGTTTGCGGGCAGGCGCCGACCGAAGCGCCGTACCTGCCGTCCTGGAAGCACTTCGCGTGGGCCAACCCTACTCGAACTGGCTCCTGGTCTTCGACAATGCCGAAAATCCGCATGAAGTCCGGCAGTTCTTCCCTCATGACGGTCCGGGACGCGTCATGGTAACTTCCCGCAACTCCCAATGGTCTACTCTGGCCAGCTCACTAGAGGTCGATGTGTTCACACGTTCGGAAAGCGTCGCATTGATCAAGCGACGCAGTCCGCAAATTCCCGACGAGGCCGCCGACCGGCTGGCCGACGCCCTCGGCGACCTGCCTCTCGCCGTTGAACAGGCGGCCGTATGGCTCGCCGAGACGGGAATGCCTGCCCATCAGTACCTCGACCTCTTCGAGACCAAGTGCTCGGAGCTGCTGGAATTGGCGCCTCCCGCCGATTACGATCTGCCGGTCGCAGCGGCGTGGAACGTCTCCCTGGACCGCCTGCGCGAAGACCATCCGGCCGCTTTGCAATTGCTGCAGATCTGTGCCTTCTTCGCGCCGGAGCCCATCTCCCGGGGGTTCTTCGAGGCGGTACGGGGCGTCACCGCCCCACCGGCGTTGCGTGCCGCTCTTGACGATCCCATCAAGCTCTCCCAGGCGGTACGGGAAATCGGCCGGTACGCGCTCGCCCGGATCGACCACCGCAATTCGACCATCCAGGTTCACCGCCTGGTGCAGCGCGTCCTCGTCGAGCAGATGAATCCCCAGGAACGCGCTGAGATGCGCCACTACGCACACGAAATCCTCGCCAACGCCGATCCCAGGAATCCCGGACTCCCCGAGGCATGGTCACGCTACTCCGCCCTGCTGCCACATGTGCGGGCCACCAGGATGGTCGAGTGCGAGGACGGCTGGGCCCGTCAGCTCGTCCTGAACGAAGCGCGGTTCCTCCAGGAACGCAGTGACTACGTCGAAGCCCTTAACGTCGCCGACGAGGCCGCGGCGATCTGGCGCCGCACCTTGGGCGAGGACCACGAGCACGTGATCGCCGTGGACCAGGTCCGCGCCCTCGCGCTGCGCTGGCAGAACCGCTACGCCGAGGCCTACGGCCTCCAGGCCGAACTGGTGGAGCGCTGCCGACGCGTGCTGGGCGAGCGCAACGAGACGACCCAGCGCGCCCTGAGCGTGCTCGCGATCCTGCTCCGCCTGCGCGGCGACTTCTACCGCGCCAGGGAGCTGGACCAGCAGGCTTACGACACCACGCACCGCGAGCTGGGCGCCGACGACCCCGGCACCCTGCAGTCGGCCCACAACTACGCGGTCAGCCTCCGTCTCGCCGGTGACTTCGCCGAGGCGTACCGGCTGGACGAGGACACCTACGAACGACGGGTCGAAGTCCTCGGGGACGATCACCTCGCGACCCTCAGCAGCAGGTACCAAATGGCACTGGACCTGCAGGAACTCGGCCGCGGGGACGAAGCGCGGACCCTGTTGTCCAACCTCAGGGACCTGGCACTCGCACGGCTGGGTCCGGAGCACGACATGACCATCCGCGCCACCCGGGAGCTGTCGGTCACCCTGCGCAAACTGGGTGACCACCAGGCCGCCCTGGAGCTCTCCGGCATGGCGCTGAAGGTGCTCCGCGAAAAGGCCGGGGAGGACTCGCTGGAAACCGTGCGCGCGTCGCTGAACCATGCGACCGACCTGCGTCAGACGGGCAGTCTCGACAAGGCGGCGGAGCTCGGCCGGGCCGCCATGGAGAGGTGCCAGGCACTGCTCGGCGACGAGCACCCGCACACCTACGCCACCGCCACCAATCTCGCGGTCAGCCTCCGGTTGCTCGGCCAGGTCTCGGAGGCGCACGAGTTGGACCACGAGGCCGTGGACGGCCTCAGCGGGGTCCTGAGCCCGGACCACCCTCGTACGCTCCTGGCCAGGACCAATCTGGCCAGCGACCACTTCGCGGTCGGCGAGTTCGAGGAGGCGCGCACCATGGACACGGAGCTGCTGGCCCTCAGCACCCAGTCACGCGGCGCGAGTCACCCCGCGACCCTGGCTATCATGGTGAACCTGTCCTACGACCTCGACAGTCTCGGTGAGTCCCAGGAGGCCGAGGAGTTGCACGACCGCGCTGTGGCCCTGTTCCGCACCGTTCACGGGCCGGAGCACCAGGCCACGGTCGACGCGGAGAACTTCAAACGGGCCAACTGCGACATCGACCTACTCGGCGTGTGACCGTCCGGTCGGCCGGACGGGCGCCGAGCCAGTCGGCGAGTCCCTCCGGCCCCGGAGGCAGCACTTCGCGGCGCAGCAGGGCGGAGTGGAGCGCCAGAACGAGCTCGGGGCGCTCCACCAGCAGGGTGTCGTCGTGCTCCGCTGCCAGGCCGATGCCGATCCAGGCCGCGGCGGCGGGTTCGGCTTCGCGGTAGCCGGCGATCGCCTCGTCTCGGTCCTCCGCCACCAAGGCCGCGTCGGCGGCCGACGCCCGCGGGATGCCCTGCGGATTGTGGGCGCCCGCCTCGAGTTCCGCGCGGACCTTCGAGAAGGCGTTGCGGTCGGCGAGACGCAGGCGGGCGAGCCATGTCCGCGCCCCGCCGCGTACCCCGGGCGGCCGCACGGTCGTGATACGGGCCGCCGGAAGTTCCGTGGGCGGTGGCCGGCCGTCCAGCCAGCGCCGCGCCAGCGCGTCGGCGGCGGTCTCCGCCACCGCCAGGTTCGCCGCCCGCCACGTGGCCCGTGTGTCACGGCAGCACAAGTCCGCCAGTCGGGCGGCAGGCCCCCGCACCGGTTCCTGCCACCATTCGGCTGCCCGTTCCGTCAGCGCGGTGACGATTCTTCCGCCCGTCTCGGTCAGACCGACGGCGCTGCGCAGAGCGACGAGTGCCATCCTCAGCTGCCACCGGTGAAGGGCGAACTCGAAGTCCGCCCGCGGGTCGCCGTCCCGTCGGCGCTCCCGCCAGAACGCCGTCATTCCGGCGAACGCGTGGGCGCCGAAGAGCAGTCCCCGCAGGGGACGCGGGTCCTCCCGCCACGGGGCGAAGTACAGCGGCTCGGGCCCCTCTCGTGCCGGGACGAACAGAGGGGTGAGATCCCCGAGGGCCGTCAGCAACTGATGCCGTGCCTCATGGATGAGCGTGGCGGCCATGGAGGACGTGTCGGAGCTGAACGACATGGTGATGGCGCCGTAGGCATCCGGGACCGACGCGCTGACGATGTGCAGTCCGCTCGCGGTCTCCACGGGGACGACGGAACGTACGGTCCCGGCCACCACCCTGTGGGCCGTGGTGTCGGTGAACCGCAGGAGTTCGTATGTACGGCGGAATTGGGAACGCCATTCCTCGACCTCCGGGGCGGAGAGGTCCGTGGCGTCCCGCAGCGACCGGAAGTCCCGGTAGGGGGAGAGATGGTCCAGCACGGCCGCTCGTGACGTTCCCGGAACCGCGTGCCCGATCTCCGGCAGGGGCGACCATCCCTCGGCCCGCACCGTGAGGTCCTCGGGCATCCGCACGGATCCGCCGTCCCCGTAGACCACCGTTCCGTCGTGCCCGCTCTCCACCCCCACCACCGTCCAGTCCCCCCGCCCCACGGCGCCGGTCACCCCGAGGGACGGCAGCCACAGCCGCCCCCCTCGGGCGGGAACCCGCAGCGAGCACCGGGCTCCGGCGCGGACGGCCGCGGCCGCGGCGAGGGAACCCAGCATCGTCGCGCCGGCCCATGACGGAGCGTCCGAAGGGGCGGCCACGGCGCCGTGCGCGAGCTGCCTCAGCAGCCGGAAGGCCCAGGCACCCACCGCGGGGTCCTGGAGCACGGCCTCCACCGCGCCCGGATCGCGTCGCTGTACGGCCCCGAGCACGACCCACGCGGCAGCGGGACGGGTCGGAGGAGCCCCGTGCGGCCATCCGCCGTCAACGTGCCCGGCGAGCTGGAGAATCGCCTGCAGCGCCAGGAGGAGCCGGCTTCGCTGAGCCGATCGCAGCAGGGCGAGATCCGCCTCGCCCAAGTCGCCGTTGGCGACTCCGACGAGCGTCTGCTGGTGAATCCGATAGGCCTCAGGTGTGATCAAAAGTCGCGGACGGACACAAAGGGACCGTCATCGGGCGCCGCCACACATGGCCGCCATGCTGCCCTCGCACAGTGGGGCAGCGGTACGGGCCAACTGTCCCTGCAGGACCGCGAGTGCGCTGGAGAGGCCGCGCACGTCGTCGAACTCGTCCAAGGATATGCCCGACAGGTCGATGAGCGCTGACTGCAGGCCCTCGGCACTTCCCTCCGTGTACGTCATGCCCCCATGGTGACCGAAGGCTGTCCTCTGGGGAAGACCCACTCCCCGGCGCCCGGGGTACGGCCCGCCCCTTCCGGCCGGACGGCGAAGGCCCCCGCATCACCGCGGAGGCCTTCAACCGTCCGGTCCCACCGCCCGGCAGGGGAACCGCTGGGCCCCGGCGCGTGATCAGGGGGTGACCAGGACCTTGCTGACCAGCGGCAGGTGGTCGGAGGCCGTCGGGTCGGCCTGCACCACGCGGGTGACCAGCGGCTTGACGTCGCCGGTGGTGTAGATGGCGTCGATGCGCTCGGTCGGGGCCTCGGCGGGGTAGGTCGCGCCGTCGCCGCGGCCGTGCGCCGAACGGGCCCACGCGTCGGTGTAGCTGGCCTGCAGCGGCTGCGACTCGGGGGCGGCCGGCAGGGCGTTGAAGTCGCCGACGAGGACGGCCGGCTCCTTGTCGCCGATCAGGTCGACGATCTGCGGGGTCTGCCGGAGGCGGTCGGTCTGCGAACTGGCCGCCAGGTGCGTGCAGTAGAACTGCACGGCCTTCCCGCGCACGTTCAAGGTGGCGTGCAGCAGACCGCGCTGCTCCTGGCCGGGCGACTTGTACAGCCAGGTGTTGTCCGACGCGGTGATCGGGTAGCGGGACAGGATGGCGGTGCCGTACTGGATCCGGTGGTCGCTGCCGGCCGGGGGCGCGTTGTCGATGTTGGCGCCGAAGACGACGTGGTAGCCGAGCAGCTTCGCGAGGTCGGCGGCCTGGTCGGCCCAGTCGCTGCGCGCGGAGTAGTGGTTGTCGACCTCCTGCAGGCCGACCACGTCGGCGCCGCTGCGGCGGACGACGTCCGCGATCCGCGGGACGTCGAGCACGTCGTCGGTGCCCTGGGCGTGGTGGATGTTGAACGTCATCACGTCCAGCACGCGGGCGCCGCGGCCGTCGGCGGCGGGAGCCTTGCCCGTGGTGGCGGCGGCGGTGCCGGTGGTGGTGGCGAGCGCGAAGACGACGGCGAGGGCGGACAGGGTCCGGCGCAGCATGGTGCAGGTCCTCCAGGGACGGCGACAGGAACGATCACGATCGTGGTCGGGGCTCCTGGCGGACGCGTGACGGGCGAATGAAGACCGGGTCCCCTCTCCCGGTGCCGGATGTCACGCCCCGTTCAACCCGCCGACCTACGCGTCTGGTTGGCGTCCGGCCGGGAAGGCGGGTTGACCCTCGACCTGGTGGAGGGGGCAGAGTCCCGGGTGTGGAGAACGACATGCGCAGTATCGGTGAGCTGGCCCGGGACAGTGGACTGGGCGTGAGCGCACTGCGGTTCTACGACACCGCCGGGGTGCTCGTCCCAACCCGGGTGGACCCGTCGAGCGGCTACCGCTGGTACGGCCCCGAGCAGCTGGCGGAGGCCCGGTTGCTCGCGCGGCTGCGCCGCACCGGTATGCCCCTGGCGGACGTGCGCCTGGTGCTGGCCGCGTGGTGCGGTGAGGACACCGGTCTCGTCCGCAAGCTGCTGGACGCGCAACTGCGCCGTCTGGAGCGGGGGCTGTCCGAGGCCCGCGTCGAGTTCTCCGCGATCCGTGCACTACTCGACCGCAAGGAGAATCCCATGTCCTCACCCGTCACCGACGGCACCGTCCGACTCGCCGTCCCCGCCTCGGGCCTGGCCGCCGCGCTGGACGCGGTCCGTTTCGCCGCCGGGACCGATCCCGAGCTGCCGGTGCTGGGCGGCGTCCTGTTCGACATCGAGGGCGGGACGCTCCATGCCGTCGCCACCGACCGGTACCGGATGGCGGTCGCGCGGACCGGTGTCACCGGGCACGACGGGCCGCGCAGGCAGGTCGTCGTGCCGTCCCCGCTCGCCGACGCGATGCGGGCGCTGCTGGCCGGCGACCCCGCGTCCGTCGAGCTCACGGTGGACGGTGACCGTGTCGCCCTGGCGGCGGGGGACCGTCAGGCGGCCGGTCGTTGTCCCGACCACGACTACCCCGACTACCGGCGCCTCGTGCGGCTGCCGGAGGGGCGCCGCGTCGTCGTCGAGGTCCCGGCCTTGCGTACGGCGCTGGAGACCGGCCCCGTCCGCGCCGGCGAAGCGCGGGAGCAGGACGGGAAGTCCCCCGACATCAGCGTGCTCGCGGTGGCGGCCGACGGCACGGTGGGTGTGTGCGGGGACGGCGACGAGGGCCCGGACGACGTCGCGGTCAACCGCGAGTACCTGCTGCAGGCACTCGCCGCGGGTGCCCGGGACCGGCTGGTGCTGGAGTTCGGCGCGCCCACCGCTCCCCTGGCGGTCCGCAGGCCGGACGCCGACGACACGTTCTCCATCCTGATGCCGGTGCGCCTGGACGCGTGACCGCCTGACCGCTTCGGGGGGATCCGGTCCGGCGGCCGAGCCGTCAGGCTGGCACGCACTCCAACAGCCGGGCTCGCATCCCGTCGATCGCCCTCCTGCAGTCCACAGCCAGGTCGAGCCGGTGTGAGGTGAGGATGCACAGGTCGGCGGCCGGCTCGTCCACGCGAGGCGCTCGGCCGGGGATCCCCGGCCGAGCGCCTCATCAGGCTTCTCTCAGCCCTCGTGCATCGCCCGCATGTAGGCGTCCAGGCCTTCCCACAGACCGTTCTCGCCCTCGCGGTTCCGATCGATCGAGCCACCACCCTTTTCAAGCATCACGATCGAGGTCAGCAAGAGCCCACGCAGGAGGCCATGCAGGACGAAGTTGTTGGTGGAGCAGTATCTGTCGTAGAGCCCCTGCGTGAACTGCTGGAACACAGCGACGTCGACGTCACTACCGCCGAGTCGTTCGTTGTCCGTCAAACCCGTTGGCAAGCCGTTCATTTCACCGGCTTCCCGAGCAAGGGCCACGTAGGTCTGCCCCACTCTGAGTGCCGGGTCCCAGAGGGTTCTTGATGTGTCGGCGGTTTGGAACGGGTGACTCATCAGAACCACCTGGTCTGGATGTGCACGTCCGGATACTTTTCCCTGAGTTTCTGGAACCGGGCCTCGACTGCCGCAATGAACCGCGAGTCCTGGTTCGGACGGGTGAACCGGAAACCGATCGAGGCGTCCGCATAGTGCTCGGGAAGTGCCTTGCGGGCCCTCAGGTACTTCTCGAACTTCTCTTCGATGTGTTCGTTGAGCCAATCCTCATCAGCCCAGTAACCGAGAACGTGCTTGTCCTCCCAGAGGACATCACCCTCGAAGAGATCGATGTCGGTGATCCTGTCTCCGGTAATGGGATCGTAGACATCGTAATCGACCTTGCCTTCAAGGCATCCGAACCCTCCACTGCCCGACCGGGCGAGGAGCCCGGACGAGACGCGCGCCCCGGGGGCTTTGCCGACGATCTTACATCCGCGCTTGAGGAGTTGCAGGCTGTCGAGAGCCCTGTCCAGCGCCTTCAACTTGGCTCCGATGAGAACATCTGCGGCCAGGCTTGAGCAGTGCTCGAAGTCCTTGTTCTCCAGGCATGTCTCGAGTTCGCCGAGACCGGTGAGTTCGGAGGTGACGTCCCACAGCTGCTTCATCGCGGCCTCGAACTCTTCTCCCCTGGAGAGGATTTCGCAGTACACCTCCTCGTGCTGGCACCAGCGGGCGAAGCCTTGTGGGTCGCAGGGGACGATTGCCTGACCGCAGCGGTATATCTCGCGGGCGCGGGCGCCAGGGTCGTTCATCGCCTCCTGTTTGGCGGCGACCGCGGCCTTGCGTCGGGCTTCCTCCTCTTCGCGGTACTTGGTGACCGCCACGGTGAACGCCTCGGTGGCCGCCCGCAATGCGGCCTGGGCGTCCTTGCCTGCATCGATGGCTGATTGCCGTGCCTGGTCGGCGGCGACCCATGCGCTGGACGACGAGGCCTGCGCCATCTCCGAGGAGAGCGTGGCGTCCGCGGCCGACCTGGCCGCGTCATTGGCGGCGGTGTTGGCCTTGTTGGCCGCATCGCGTGCGGTCTTGGCTGAGGCGGCGGCGCTGGCCGCCGAAGCCTCGGCGTCCTTGGCGTGCTGAGTCGCCTGATCCGCGTATCCCTGAGCCAGGGCGCCCGAGGCGTCGGCCTTCTGTGCCCACTCGGCGGCCTCGGCCGCCGCCTTGCGGGCGGTCGCGGCGACCTTCTGGGCGGTGGCGGCGTTCTGCTGCGCGGTGGCCGCGATCTTCGCAGCGTCCGCGATCAGCTTCTGCACCTGGGCCACGTGAGTCGTGGCGAGGTAGTCCTTGCGCTGTGCCTTGTACTGGCCGGAGGCGATGAAGGCGTGCAGCGTCTGAGGAGAGCCTTCCAGTGCGATCCGGGCCGCCGACTTCACCTCCGGTCCACCGGAGTCGACGAGTTGGGTCGCCCTGACCCGCTCGTCCTGCGTCCGCGCGGTGTGCTGCGTGGTGATCAGGAACTCGCTGTACTTCTTGGAATCGCCGGTCGCCAGGGCTTCGCGGCCGGCTTCGGTGACGATCGGTCCTGCGTCTTCGAGGACCTGTGCTACAGCGACCCGCATGCTCTGGGCAGCCACCTGGTACTGGCCGTTGGCGATGAAGGCGGTGACGGTGGAGGCGTCACCGTCGAGCGCGACCTCGGCCGCGTCGCGCACCTCCGTGACCTCGCTCTCCTCAGCGAGGCGTTCGACGTAGGAGCGGTCGTCCTGCTCCTTGGCGGTCGTCCATCCGTTGCGGAGGTAGTCGATGACGACCTCGTCGGGGCCGGACAGGGCGGCCTCGGCCGCCGCGCGCCCCCACGTGGTGCCGTTCTTGATGACGAGTACGGACAGTTCACGGCCCTTGTCGGCGACGGCTGCCAGGTCCGCGCCGGGTTCGGCGGCTTGTGCCACCAGCCGGTCCCGCTCTGCGTCCCGGTCCTGGACCGCTTGCTCCAACTCGTTCAACGCGGTGATTCGGGCAGCATCGGCTGCCTTCTGGTCCTTGGCGCGTTCGATTCCGGCGTTGGTACGCCCGAGCAACTCCTCGGCCTCGACCTCGCGGGCGAGTGTGTAGACCTGCTGCGCCTTGAGAACTGCTGCCGTTGCCATGTTCGCGGCCTCGGTGGCGGCGTTGGCGTGCGCCGTGGACTTCGCGGCGGCCGTGGCTGCGTCGCCCGCGTGATCGGCGGCCTCGTCGGCCGCATCAGCTGCGTTCTTGGCATGCGTCGCGGCCGACCGGGCCGCGTCACGTGCCTCGGCCGCTGCCGTTGCCGCCTTACGCGAAAGAGCTTCGGCGGCGGCTGCGGCGCGGTTGGCCTCCGCGGCGTGGCGCTTGGTTGCCGCCGCGGCTGCGCGCGCCTCGGCTGCGGCGGCACTGGAGTCCCCGGCGTAGTTGCCGGCCTCGATGGCGGCGTTGGCGGCGAGGTTCGCGTTGGTGCCCGCGCCTATGGCGGAGCGGGCTGCGTCACCGGCGGCGGTGGCCGCCTTGGACGCTTCATCGGCGGCGTCCGCGGCGAGGTCCGCGCCCGTGGCGGCTTTGCGTGCGTTCTGCGCGGCCACGCGTGCGGCGTCCGCGTTCTGCGCGTCCACCGCGGCATCGGCAGCCGCGTTACGGGCACGGGACGCCGCCTGAGAAGCACCGGCCGCAGCGGCGGCCGCTTGAGAGGCGGCATTCGCAGCGACCCGAGCGGAGTTGTTCGCCGCCCGCGCGGCGTCGATCGCCTGCTGAGCGGAGGCAGCTGCCTGCGAAGCGGCTTTGGCAGCCCGGCTGGCGGCACGCGCTGCCTTGTCCGTGTCGTCCTTGGCGGCCTCGGCCTCGGCCGCGGCCTTCAGCGCCGCTTCCTTGGCCAATTGTGCTGCAGCGACGGCCTTGGCGGATTCCACCTTCGCGGACGCCGTCTCCTTCGCGGCCTGCCGGCCCGCCTCCTTCGCCTGCTCGGCAAGCTGGGCGACGGTGGCGTGCTCCTGATCCTTGGCGCGCGCGACGAACTGGCCGACCTCCAGGAACTCCCGGCGGTCGTCCGATGTCCCGTACAGCGCGATACGACCGGCAGCCCTCACATTGGGGCCACCCACACTGATGATCTGAACGAGCTGCACCCGCTCGTCCTGCTCACGCTGGGTGTACTGCCCCTCGCGCAGGAACGCCCTGACGTCGTCGATCGTGCCGTTCAGCGCCGCACGCCCGGCGTCCTGCACATTCGGACCGGATGTGCTGACGATCTGGGCCGCTCGGATCCGGTCATCCTGCGCCGCTGGCGCTTCCCAGCCGTCGTCCAGGAAATCCTCGAGCGCGGCCGGAGTGTCTGCCAGTGCCTCTCGGGCTGCCGCCAGCAACTCTGTGCCGCCCACGCTCGCGTACTGGGCGGCGCTCACTCGCATGTCCTGAAGCGCGATGTCGTCGACGGCCGCGAGAAACGCCTGCACGTCGGCGTCGCTGCCGGTCAGTGCCACCTCGGCGGCCGCCCTGACCCCGGGGCCGCCTTCCCTCCAGTAGTCGACGACCAACCCGCGCTCAGTCGGAGTCGTCTCCGCCTGGGTCACGCCGTACCCGGCGTCCGCCGGCATCTCCTGGGCTGCTGCCGGTGTGGGCGCCAACGACCCCAGGACAAAGGCCAGGGGAATGAGAGTCAGGCTCAAAGTGCGTATCGCACGCGACACCTTCCCCGCTAAGCCCGGCCCATTAATGCTCTGCTTCACAAATGACTCATCTCGTAGGGCGACGACTCATTCCGAATCGCCGACTGTCCGTGACGCGAGATCATATGCGGACCGGGATGCAATGCCCATGGGAAAAACAACAGGCAAATGGAACACCAACTCCCGGTCAAGCATCCCTGATCCAGGCCACACCTAAACGAGCGATCCGTGTGACACACGTCACATTTCTGGGCGCGGGGTGCCGAGGTAGTCTGCAGGACGCTTTGTCGACTACCCATCAACTGCGCGTAACGGGCCATCCTTCCCAAGGAAACCAGCGCTTCGGGCTTGGGATCGCCGCGCGCCACCCGAAAGGATTCTTCGGTGCCATCTGACCTTCGCAGACGCTTATTTGCCGGTGTTGTCGGTATTTTCGCGGCCCTGGTGGGGGTGTCCACCTTCGCCGCAGCCGCGCCTTCCCCGACCACAGCCAGCCGAACGGCCGTCGAAATTGCCCCGTTTGCCGTCGAGGACTTCTCTTATCCGAATGCCGCGAACGTACTTGCAGAAAAGGGCATTCTGCTCAAGAGAGGTGACGGCCACATCGTGTTGGCCGAGTGCGGAGCAACGGCGAACCAGATCAGGGTATTGACCGTGAAGGATGCATCGGTCGGCCGGGACGAGCTGTACTGCTTCCAGGCCACCGCCGGCACCGGCTATCTCACACTGGAACTCCCCCGCGTATTCGCCTTGGAGACCGCGGACCACCCCATCAGCGCGGACCTGACCGCCGACGGAGTGACCACCACCGTCGAGGTGGCAAAGGACGACTTCGCTCCTGTCGGCGAAGGCACTGTTGGTGGCGCCCGGTCCGTCCTGGTCGAGATACGCGTAACCGGCTGACGCTTCCTGCTCGCCCCAGCACAGACACAGGTCACCCGTCACAGCCGGCCGACCCCCCACACGAGCGCGCCTCTTCCGGCTCGCTCAAGTCACGACAGGATCCTTAATTGTGTTAAAGCCCTTTTCCCGTCTTGCACCCGCGGCCACCGTGCTCGCTTCCGGGCTGGTCTACGGTGTGCTCGCCGGCGCTCCGGCCCAGGCCGTCACCGGAAGCCCGGCCGCCAGTGGCAGCTACGCCTTCACCGCTCGCATCGACATCGACAACGGCGCACGAGCCTGCTCCGGAGCGCTGGTCGACACCGACTGGATCGTCACCGCCGGATCGTGCCTCGTGGACGACCCCGCGAGCGGGACCACACCGCCGGTCGGCAAGCCGGCCAAGCCCGTCACCGCCACCATCGGCCGCACCGACCTGACCACCACCTCCGGTGAGGTCCGAGGCGTCGTCGAACTGGTGCCCCGCAGCGACCGCGACCTCGTGCTGGCCCGGCTCAGCCGTCCCGTCACCAGCGTCGCACCGGTCAAGGTCTCCTCTACCGTCCCGGCCTCCGGCGAGCAGCTCACGGTCACCGGTTACGGACGCACCAAGACGGAATGGGCGCCGCTCAAACTGCACTCCGGAACCTTCAGCGCGGGAGCCACCCAGACCACCACCACACAGATGACCGGCCAGAACGGCGCCGCGGTCTGCGCAGGGGACACCGGCGGCCCCGCCCTGCGGCCTTCCGGCAGCACGTACGAGCTGGTCTCCGTCAACAGCCGCTCCTGGCAAGGAGGCTGCTTCGGCCAGGACACCGCCGAGACCCGCACCGACGCGGAGAACAGTCGCGTGGACGATCTCGGCGACTGGGTGCAGAGCGTCGTCAACAAGCCGAGGATCTCGGACTTCAACTGCGACGGCATCGAGGACGTCGCCGTCGCCGACCCCAAGGCGACCGTGGGCGGTGACAGCGGCGCAGGGCTGATACGCGTCATCTACGGCGGCGGAAAGGGCACAGCCGAGATCAACCAGGATCTCGACTGGGTGCCTGGCGGAGCCGAAGCCGACGACTGGTTCGGCGAGTCCATGGACGCTGTCGACTACAACCAGGACGGCTGCACCGACATCGTCGTCGGCACGCCCTCCGAGGACCTCGGCACCGCCACCGACGCCGGTATGGCGGACATCCTGTACGGTGCCGCCAACGGAGTGGGAGCGGGCACGCTCAAGTTCACCCACTTCGAGCAGGGCCAGGGCACCGGCGTACTGGGTTCCTCGGCTCCTGAGACCGGCGACCGGCTCGGCCAGGCCCTCGCCGCCGGGACCACTACGGCGGGCGAACCCTTCCTCGTCATCGGCATACCCGGTGAGTCCCTCGGTTCCATCGCCAAGGCGGGCAACGCGCTGTACGTACACGGCAGCAGCCTCTCCGTCGTCGGCATCAGCCAGGACAGCACGGGCGTGCCGGGTACCGCGGAGGCGAACGACGGGTTCGGCAGTGTCGTCGAAGCCGACGCCAACCACATCGCCATCGCCGCACCCAACGACGCCATCGGCACCAAGACCGGCGCCGGTACGGCCATCGTCTTCGACCACAAGCTGAACACCGAGGGCAAGCCCACGCCGTTGTTCGGCCTCGACCAGGACCTCGACACCGTCGCCGGCGCCGCCGAGGCCGGCGACCAGTTCGGGGCTTCCCTTGCCCTGATCTCCTACCGGCCCACCAGTTCCTCGACGGCCACAGACTCCATCCTGGCGGTGGGCTCGCCGGGAGAGGACCTGGACATCGACGGTGCCGCCAAGGCCGACGCGGGCAACGTCATCACCTTCCGTGTGACCGCGGCCGGGACCTACAGCCAGATCACCGAGATCGACTCCGGTACCGCCACCGACGATGTGACCGGCACCTCCGAAGCGGGCGACCGCTTCGGCCAGACGCTGGCGGCGGTGAACACCGCACCCCGCGCGGTCGGCTCGGCCGCCACGCTGAAGCTCGCCGTCGGTATCACCGGCGAGGCCATCGGTACCACCGCGAAGGCCGGTGCGATCAGCACCTTCTCCCTTCTCGGCTCCCCCGGGGCCAACGACCACTGGATCGAGTCGGGAGACGCCTCCGGCATCCCGGGAGCCCCGACCGCCAACGCGCAACTGGGTGCGAGCCTCCACTTCACCGCGACGAGCCTCTACGTCGGCATGCCCTACGGCCCCAGCACCTACGGCGCCGTCCACTCACTGCCCATGAGCAACGTGACGGCGGGCGGCGCGGACGGCACCGTCACCACCTTCCAGCCGGGCAGCGGCGGCCTGCCCGCGGCAGGCGCCCGCTTCGGGTACAACGTCCGCTGATCCGAGCGCGTGCGATCCCCGCCCGTCCCCCGACGCCGATCGCGTCGAGGGACGGGCGGGATGCCTCTCTGAATGCGGCCACGACCCTTTGAATCCGGGCGCCGCCTGACGACGTCGGCGTCCTCTGCCACTGCGGCCTGATCGACGGCATGAAACCGCGAAGCCCTCTGCCCAGCCGCCCCGGCGTCCGGCAGAGGGCTTCGCGGTTTCCGCAGGGCACCGGCGGAGCGCGTCTCCCAGGCCCCCACAGGGTCCGTCACCCGATCCCGATGTGGCCGCGTGGTCTGCGCGTATACGGAATCGCAATCGTCGATTCGGCTTCCTGTGCAACCTGTCAGGGCCGCGGCGTAGTAGAGAGTGGCGAGCGGATCACCGCCTCCGTCGGCCGAGGCCGTACGCGCGAGGCTCAACAACCAGCGAGGAGCGTCACGTTGTCCGGATTCAGAGGTGTCTCCGTAGCCGCCGCGCTGCTGGGCGGGGTCCTGTTGCTGACGGGGTGCACCGGTTCCTCCGACTCCGCTGCCGCCACGGCCACTTCGCCTTCGCCGAAGGCGTCCGCCTCGGCGGAGGTGTCCGCTGATGTATCGGCCTCGGCGGGGGCGTCGGGGAGCGCCCCTCCCTCGGCCTCGTCGTCCGGCTCCGCCGCGCCGCGGCCCTCGTCCCGCTCCACCACCCCGAAGGCCACCGGCGGCACCCGGCAGTCACCGGCTTCCGTCCCCGGCTGCCGCAATCTGGCCGCCGGCGGCGAGGTGAAGGCCGCGGTGACGCGGGCGTACCAGCGCGGTTTCCCGCGCCTCGTGCACATCGCGCCGGCGCCGGGGCGGTTCTTCTACGGCCAGTGCGGCACCGTCCGCTACGCCGCCGCCCAGTTCCAGCCCACGCAGGGCGCCACCGAGGGCGAGTTGGTGAGCCTGCAGGACGAGGGCAGCGCCATGAAGTACTTCCGCGCCTCCTCGGGGAGCGACTGGAGCTACGTCGCCACCGACGGCTTCCCCGCCAGCGAGGGCGGTTGCCGCGCCATCCCGCAGATCCCGCGGGCCCTGGCCACGGCCTGGCGGAACTGCCGCATCGCGCGCTGAGGTGCAGCCGCCGGGGCGGGGCGGCGGCCGGGACGCCGTCCTGCCCGCGCCGGGGATCGGTCGGCCGCGGGCCGCGGAACCAACGCGGCAGGACGGCCGCGTCACCGGGACGGCGCAGTGCGGCAGCGGCGCTCCGGCCGCGGCGCCAAGCCCGCCGGCGAAGGGAAATCGCAGGTCCGGGCCGCCGACGTACGGCGTTCCCCTCATCGCACCAAATGCCGTGAATGAGTAGATTCCCAAGGAGCCGCCCTGAGGCATGGGACAACAGGACCTCCGGCCCGCCGGAGGCCGCCGAGGAACGGGGAAACCGACGATGGCCACTGACTCACCCGTGCAACTCGGCATGATCGGCCTCGGCCGCATGGGCGCCAATCTCGTGCGCCGGCTGATGCGCGACGGCCATCCGTGCGTCGTCCACGACCTCAATCGCGACGCCATGCTGGAACTGGAGAAGGAGGGCGCCACTGCCGCCGCCTCCCTCCAGGACTTCGTGCAGAAGCTGGCACCGCCCCGGAACGTGTGGCTGATGGTCCCGGCGGGGGTGGTGCAGTCGACGCTCGACGAGCTGGCCGCGCTGCTGCAGCCCGACGACACCGTCATCGACGGCGGCAACTCCTACTACCGCGACGACATGACCCGCGCACGGCAGCTCGCCCCGCGAGGGATCCACTACGTCGACTGCGGCACGTCCGGCGGTGTCTGGGGGCTCGACCGCGGCTACTGCCTGATGATCGGCGGCGAGGACGCGCCCGTGGCGCGGCTGGACCCGATCTTCCGCACCATCGCGCCCGGCCGCGGGGACGCCGAGCCCACGCCCGGCAGGACCCGGACGGACGGGACGGCGCCGGAGGGCTATCTCCACTGCGGGCCGAGCGGCGCCGGCCACTTCGTGAAGATGGTCCACAACGGGGTGGAGTACGGGATGATGGCGGCCATCGCCGAGGGCCTCAGCATCATCCGGCACGCGGACGCGGGGCTCGGCCGCAGGGACGTCGACGCCGAGACGGCGCCGCTGCGCGAGCCCGAGGCGTACCAGTACGAGATCGACGTGGCCGAGGTCGCCGAGGTGTGGCGGCGCGGCTCCGTGATCGGCTCCTGGCTGGTCGACCTCGTCGCCGACGCGCTGGCCCGCTCGCCGCAGCTGGACCAGTTCACCGGCCGGGTCTCGGACTCCGGAGAGGGCCGCTGGACCGTCCAGGCGGCGATCGACGAGAGCGTGCCCGCCCCCGTCATCAGCGCCTCGCTGGCCGAGCGGTACGCGTCGCGCGGACTGGGCGAGTTCGGCGACAAGGTGCTGTCCGCGATGCGCGGCGAGTTCGGCGGCCACGCCGAGAAGACCGGGTGAGGCCGCCATGTCCCAGGCTTCCCCCTCCCCCACTCACGGCCTGGTCCCCGAGGACCATGTCGTGGTGCTGTTCGGCGCGACCGGCGACCTCGCCCGGCGCAAGCTGCTGCCGGGGCTGTTCCACCTCGCCAAGGCGGGACTGCTGCCGGCCCGCTACCGGATCGTCGGCTCGGCGCCCGCCCAGAGCGCGCTGAGCGACGAGGAGTTCCGCAAGCACGCGCGGGACGCGGTCGCGGAGTTCGGACGGTCGAAGCCCCGGGGCCGGGCGTGGGAGGAGTTCGAGGCCGCCCTGTCGTTCGGCGCGTGCGACACCGGCGCCGCCGGGCCGCTGATCGCGGCCGTACAGGAGGCCGAGCGGGCGATCGGAGGCAAGCCGCGGCGGCTGTTCCACCTGGCGGTGCCGCCGAGCGCCTTCACGTCCGTGGTGGAGACGCTCGGGGCGAGCGGGCTGTCCGAGAACGCCCGGGTGATCGTGGAGAAGCCCTTCGGCACGGACCTCGCCTCGGCACGGGCGCTCAACGCGTCGATCCACGCCGTCTTCGACGAGTCCCGGGTCTTCCGTATCGACCACTTCCTCGGCAAGGAGTCGGTCGACAACATCCTCGCCCTGCGCTTCGCGAACGGCCTCTTCGAGCCGGTCTGGAACCGCGACCACATCAGCCATGTGCAGATCGACGTGCCGGAGAGCATCAGCATCGAGGGGCGCGCGCAGTTCTTCGAGGGCACCGGCACGTTCCGGGACATGATCGTCACGCATCTCTTCCAGCTGCTGGGATTCATCGCCATGGAGCCGCCGACGGCGCTGCAGGCGCAGTCGCTGCGGGACGAGAAGGAGAAGGTCTTCGAGTCGCTGCAGCCCGTGGATCCGGCGCATGTCGTCCGCGGGCAGTACGAGGGGTACCGGTCCGAGCCGGGCGTGGATCCGAAGTCGGACACCGAGACGTTCGTCGCGCTGCGGGTGGGGATCGACAACTGGCGGTGGGCCGGGGTGCCGTTCTACCTGCGTTCGGGCAAGTCCCTGGCCGAGGCGCGGCATGTCGTGACGCTCGGCTTCCGGGAACCGGCGCTGCGCATGTTCCCGCTGGCCGCGCGCGGCCACGCCGGGGCCCGCAGCAACGCGCTGGTGATCGACTTCGACGACCCGGGCCGGATCACGGCCTCGTTCCTGGTGAAGGACCCGGGCCCCGCCATGCGCCTGAGCAGGGCGGAGATGGTCTTCAGCTACGCGGAGTCCTTCAACTCCATGCACGCGCTGGAGGGCTACGAACGCCTGCTCCTGGACGCGATGCTGGGCGACCAGTCGCTGTTCACCCGCTCCGACGGCATCGAGCGCCTGTGGGAGGCGTCGACGCCGCTGCTGGAGAACCCGCCCCCGGTCGAGTCGTACGCTCCGGGCTCCTGGGGCCCGGACAGCGTCCGGCATCTCATCGCGCCGCACCACTGGAGCCTTCCGCACCGGAGGTGAGCGGCAGGCGGCCGGGAATCGGCGGACGGCCTCGACAGACGTCGCCGGCTCACCGCCTGAGGCGGCGGCCGGCGACGCCCCCGTCAGTCCGCCAAGGGAGCCGTCAGGTTCCCGATCCGCGTGACCGCCCAGCGCACCATGATCCCCGTCACCATGGCGCTCGCCACGGCGGCGGTGACGATCGAGGCGGCCGAGCCGGAATGCAGCGCGGTCAGGAACGGGACGACCAGCGTGGCCACCGCCGCCAGCGCCCCGGCGCCGTACCAGCCCAGGAACAGCACCGGGCCCATGCCGCCGGCGGGAGACTGGGCCGACGACATCAGCAGATGGTGCTTGGTCGCCCCCCGGCAGGCGTTGACCAGCGAAGCGCCCACCAGCGGCGGCACCAGGGCCGGTGCCAGCCACGCGCGGGCCCCCGCGCCTTCGCCTGCCAGCACCCCCGCCGCCGCCAGCGCGACCAGGAGCCCCAGCGCGACGGGCACCGCCGTGTGCCGCAGCATCAGGCCCCGGTAGGGGTACGGCGCCCACGACCCGCGTCGGGTATCGTCGGTCTCCACCCGGGCGGGCTCCAGCAGCTGGGTCAGCGACCAGTAGCCGAAGACCAGTGAGGCCAGCGCCGCCGTCACGCCCGTCCCGCCGTGCGCCGAGGCCGCCAGCACCGCGCCCAGCACGGCCAGGACCCCCAGCACCACTGCCCGGCCCAGCCGGCCCGGGGTCCGCAGCAGCGCGAGTGTGTCCCGCCACGGCACCGCCAGTTCCGGCCGGCGGGGCGCCGGCAACCTCCATCGCACCGACCGGCCCCCGCCGGTGACCCCGGCCACCGCCTGCCGCGCGGTACGGAACTCCACCGTGCGCAGGGCGGCCATCACGCCGGTCGCGGTCCGGGATCGCCGCCGTACCGCGGACAGCGCCAGCGACCCGGTGAAGCGGTGTGCCGCGGCCAAAGCGCCGACCACCACCACCGCCAGCAGGACGCCCGCGGCCCAGCCGCCCGGCAGCGCGGCCGGCGTGGGGGCCAGCGCGGCCAGCCCGGCCCAGCCCCACGGCCCGGACCACAGCTCCACCCGCTCCAGCCCGGGCAGCCGGTGGCCGGCGACCGCCAGCACGGTCTGCGCCACCAGCGCCAGAACCGCCATGGCGACGTACGGAGTGGCCAGCCGGGCCCAGCGGGCCACCCGCTCGCTGCCCTCCACCGCGGTGGCCAGCGCGGTCGCCAGCAGCGGCAGACCGCTGCCGCCCAGCAGGCACCAGCCGAACGCGGCCGGCAGCCCGACACCGACCGTCAGGCCCAGCGCGATCATGCCGATCACCGAGACCAGCAGTCCGGCGCCGCCCGCGACGGCGGCCGACCCCCAGAACCACGGCCGCAGCACCTTGGCGACGTTCACCGGCTGGGCCAGCAGCCAGTCCACGCTCTCGCGCGGCGGCACCACCGGCCCGCGCCACTGGGCGTCCCAGGCGGCGATCAGCAGCCATCCCAGCCCCAGCGCGCAGGACCCGGCCGGCAGCGCGGCCAGGATCGCCGGTCCGTGACCGGAGTAGTCGGCGCCCATCGACTTCTCGAGGAACAGCCCCAGGCTCGGCAGCCCTCCCCACACCGCGAGGAGCAGAGCCACGCAGTACACGGCGTAGGCGATCTGGCCGGTCCTCTTGCGGCGGTGCGGGGTGCGCAGGTCACGGACCAGCCGCAGCGTCTCGCGCGTCCAGTCGTCCTCGTCGGACCAGGCCGCGGAGTGCTCACCGGTCTCTTCCGAGAGGGTGGTCACCGGCCACCGTCCGGGCTCTCGGCCAGCCAGGTCAGTCCGTCGGTCCCGGTGGCGAGCACCTCGTCCGGGTGGCCGTCGGCCACCACCTTGCCGTCGCTGAGGACCAGCACCCGGTCGGCGACCGCCCGGGCCAGTTCTCCGTGGTGCGTCACCAGCAGCACTCCGACGCCTTCCGCGGTCTCCTTCTTGATCAGGTCCGCCAGCTGCCGCCGCGCGCCCGGGTCCAGTCGCTGTTCCGGCTCGTCCAGCAGCAGCAGATCGCGCGGCCGCACCATCGCGGAGGCCAGCAGCAGCGACTGGAGCTGCCCGGAGGACAGTGCCCCGGGCAGCGCGTCGGCGTGGTCGGTCAGCTTCCGCTCGGCCATCACGTGGCCGATCCAGTCGCTGGCGTCCTCCACCCCGTGGGCCACCGCGACCAGCTGCAGATGCTCGCGCACGGTGAGGTCGGGGTAACAGGCCGCGGTGTCGCCGACGACCGCCACCCGGGCCCGGACCGCCGGGTCGTTCTCGTTCATCGGCTTGCCGTCGAACGTCACCGTGCCGGTGCTCGGCTTGTCGCGACCGGCCGCTATGCGCAGCAGTGTCGACTTGCCGGAGCCGTTGTGGCCGAGCAGCGCCACGCACTTCCCGGACCGCAGTCGCAGGTTCATGGCGGCCAGCGCGGTGCGCTTGCCATAGACCCGGCTGACGCCGCTGAGCTCTAGCAATGGTGGTGCACCCATGTCGCCGGGCCTCTCGTCTACCGCGAACGCTGTCCCCGCTTCGGCCTCGGGACGACGGCCCGGAGCGGCTCGGCCATTGTCCACGCTCCGCCCGGCCGGGGGAGCGCTGGGTGTCCCTGGTCACTCCGGGTGCAGGGTGCCTGCGAGTCCATTGGTGAGAGGTCGCGGTCCCTGAAGACCTGGTGATCGGCTTGCCACTGCGCGGTCAGCCGGTCGACGGTGGCCGACGACGGTCCGGTGGCGGAACTGCGGACCTCTCCGGCGCGGGCACGAAGTTCCGGGTGGACAGCCGGTGCGGGTAGAGCGGCGTCAGGACCTCGGCGGCCTTCGGGGGCTTGCGGCACCTCGGCGGCAGGACCGCCGAGGAGAACCCGCCCGCGCCCCGCCCGCAGCCTCGTGCGCCCGCCTCTCGTCGACCCGCGGCACCTTGCCTCCACCACCGGGCCGACGTGGCGCCCTTCCGCGGCTGGTGGTCGCCGTTGCGCACCACCAGCGCCGCAGAGCCGGCCGGATGTCGCAGTCGAAGGTGATCACATGGAGCTTTCTACAGAATTTACCAAAAACCTATTGACTCTCTGAATATGCCGTGCATCGTGGTTTATAGGCCATAGCACCGGAAGAGTCGCAAAGCCGATGAGGACGTCTAGTCGGGGGAGCGACTTGGACAGGATGTGGTTCAGGCCCCCGGCAAGCCGGCGCGATACCGAGGCGACAGTGACGACTGAAGCTTCAGGACACGCGCAGATCTACCGGGGACTGTTTTGCCCTCGGAGCCTTCGCACAGGCCGGGCGCCGGTGCGGAGGCTCTGGCACGCCCACTCTCCCGACGGGACTGGCGCAGCCGGGCACGGGCCTGGCCGAGTCCGGCGGGGGGCCTTGCGGGGAGGGCCGCCACACCAGGCGCAGCTTCGTTCCGGTGGAGGTGGGCCGCTGCTGCGGTTCGTCGTTCATGGCGGCGACCTGGCGTTCGGCTGCGCCGATCAGTTCCTGGAGGGTGCCGGCGACCTCGGTGATGAGGGGGTCTCCGGAATCTCGCGCTCGTGGGCGGACAGGATGCGGGTCTGCTCGCCGACCTCGGCCGCTCCGCGCCTCGTCGGTGGCATCGGGCAGGTCCGTCCCCGGCCCGATGGCCGCGGATCGTTCGGCGCATCAGGTGCGGGCGAGGTCGGACAGGAGTACGGACAGGAGCCGTTCCTCCATGACCGCGCGGCCGGACCCGGTCATGGCCTGGGCGAGTCCGGGGTCCCAGGGGCTGTGCGCGGGTGGTCCGGCCAGGGGGGTGGACTCGCCATGGCCGAGGGCGGCGGTGTAGTCGGCCGCGGTCATCCGCCAGGTCCGGGCGCCGTGGCGGGCGAGGGCGGCGGCGGTGATGCGCAGGCCCGGCCAGTCGAAGTCGGCACGCCAGTGCAGCCGCACGCCGGCGCGGGCGGCGTCGCCGAGGAGCCGGTGACAAGCGGCGGACGGTACGCCCTCGGTGCAGACCAGGGCGGCACCGGTCTCCTGCAGTTCGGCGGCCGCGGCTCGCAGTACGGCCGGGTTCTCGCAGACGAAGACGGTGCGGGCGGCCGGGATGACCGGGTCGGGGGCGGAGGCGAGCTGGTGGAGGGTGAGCCGGAAAGGGATGGCGGCTTCGGCGGCCTCGCGCAGCCAGCGGCACACCGGACTGTCGCCCCTGGCGCCGGTGTTCAGGACCAGGACCTGGCTGGCGAGGTCGTCGGCGATGACTCCGGCGCTCTCCCACAGGACGCGCCGTCCCGCCCGGTCGCGCGGGACCTCGCCGTCCCCGCGTTCGGCCAGCGCGCGCAGCACGAGCTGTTCCAGCGGAGTGCCGGAGGCGAGAGACTTGGTGTCGCCGGTGGCCTGTTCGGCGAGCACCGGCAGCGGCACGATCCGTGCGGCGTCCTCGGGAAGCGCTTCCAGGACGCGGACGGCGGCACCGAGCAGGGGTGCGTCGGCGCGGCGCACCAGGCGGGTGAGGGTGCCGTCGGCGGCGATCCGGTCCAGCCATCGGGTGAACCAGGCGTGAGCGGCGAGCCGGCTGGAGCGGGCGGAGTCCAGCGCCGCCGCGCGGCGGGTGCCCTCGGCGGCGCGTTCGGCGGGCCGGTCGCGCAGCGGGCCGTCGAGTCGGGCGAGGGTGTGCGTCAGGCCGGTGCCGTATCGGTGGCGCAGGTACGCGTCCAGGTCGCGCAGCGGCACGGTCAGGCGCCGCACGGTCTCGGGCCGGTAGCGGCCGGTGATGCCGATGACGGTGCGGCGTTCGCTCTCGGCGGGCGCGGTCAGCCCGATGTCGCCGTCCAGCGCGCCGCCGGTCCGCTCCAGCCTGCGCCGGGCCGCGGCCAGCAGCCGGGCCCAGCCGTCGCCGCGCAGCTCCTCGTATGCTGCCGGTCCGTCCTCAGCCGGCAACCGCGGCCTCCCGTTCGGCGGGCGGGACGCGCCGGGTGCCGGGCGAGCCGAGGGCGGCGGTCAGGTCGCCGGTGTCGTCGGCGAGCAGCCGCGCGCCGTCCCAGACGAGCAGCAGCGCGGAGACGGTGTGGTCGATCGCCGAGTGGGCGAGGTCGTAGTGGGCGGCGGCGGGCACGGCGGCGTGCGCGGCCCACAGGTCGTACCCGGTCATGAACAGGTCGAGGTCGAACTGGGCGGCCAGCGACATCAGTTCGCCCCGCCCGGTGTCGTCGACGCCCGCGAACGCCTCGTCGAGGGCGAGCAGCCGCGGGGCATGAGGGTGGGCGGAGTTGAGCATGGCGTGCGCAGCGGCGAACAGCGGCAGGTGCAGCGAGACGGACTGCTCGCCGCCCGACAGGCGACTGTGCCGGGCGCGGGTGAGCTTCTCCTCGGACTTGTCGGGGCGTACCAGCTGGAACGCGAACTGCCGCCAGCGCCGGTAGTCCAGCACCTGGGTGAGCAGGTCGCGGTAGGGCAGGTCGCGGTGGCGGGCGCGGGCGTTCTTGATCTGCGTGGCGAAGTGGATGCGCGTCCGGGTCAGCCCGTCGGGGCCGAGCCGGGCGGCGTCGGCGTCGAGGAGGGCGCAGACGGCGCGCTGCTCGTCGTCGAGATGGTCCGCGAGCAGCCAGCTGACGCCGACGGTCGTGCCCGAGGACATGGTGCGGCTGCGCATGTCGGTGTTCATGCGCCGGATCAGGTCGCGGGCGTCGACGGTGCGGTCGTGGATCTGCTGGGCGAGCCGGGTGAGCAGGGCGTCCTCCAGGATGCGCTGCTCGGAGTCGCTGAGGAGTTCGGCCTGGTCGCGGCGGTGGGCGGCGATCTTCTCGGCGAAGGAGGCGACGGGCAGCGGGCCCTCCTCGTCGGCGACGCGCACCAGGATGACGCCGTCGGAGCCGTCCCATTCGGGCCGGTAGTCCTGTCCTGCGGCGGCGAGTTGGGCCTGAAGGTCGTCCAGGGCCCGGGTGAGGCGGGTGACGGACTGCTTGATGCTGCTCTCGGTGGGCGCCAGGTCGCGGGTGGCGGCCAGGATGGCCTGGTGCACGGCGGCCACGGCGGGCGGCAGGTCGTCGCCGGTCCAGTCGGCCTCCTGTGCCGGCCAGGCCAGGCCCGGCGGGCAGCGCAGGATGTCCAGCAGTTCCCGGGCGGCGTACGGGCGCAGCCCCCGGGCGGTGTCCTTCTCCTCGGCTGCGGCGACCGACCGGGCCTCGGCGGCTGCTGTACTGCGTGCCTCGGCGGCGGCGGTGGCCGCGATCGCGGTGTGCTGGGCGGCACGGGCCGCCTCGGCCTCCCGGGCCAGGGTGTCGATGCCGTCCTCGGTCTCCTGCACCTGACGCATCACGTCCTGCGCCTCGGCCCCGACGGCCTCCTGCAGGGCGTCGAGCTTGGCCGCCTCCTCGGTGTGGCGGCGGCGTGCGGAGCGTTCGGCGTCCGCCGCGGCCTCCTCGTCCTCGGCGGCGGCGGTGAGCCGGTCGGCGGCGGCCCGGGCGGCCTCGAACTGCCCGGCGTGTTCGCGGCGCCGAGCGGCCAGGTCGCGTACCGCCTGCTCGAAGGCCCGGACGGCGGTTTCGACGGCGTCGGTCCGGTCGGCGGGGATGCCGTGCTCGGCGGCGGCGCGCTGCAGGGCGCGGTGTGCGGCCGAGCCGGCGGCGATGGCTTCGTCGTACGAGCCCTGTGCGGCGTCGGCGGCCTCGCGGGTGGCGCGCAGGGCGGCCGCCGCCCGGTCGAGCTCGCGCAGCGCCCGGGTGATGCCGCCGGTTCGGGGCAGGGCGGCGCGGGCGTCGGCGTAGGCCTCCAGGGTGCCTTCGGTGCGGGCCTGGGTGCGGGCCAGGTCGTCGCATGCTGCGGTGAGTTCGGCGATCCGCTCCTCGCACGCGGCGATCCGGGCGGCGCGGCGGCGCTCGCGGGCGGTGGCCCCGACGTACTCGGCGTGCTCCTTGTTGTGCGCGCCGATCAGCACTCCGGCCGCGTACCGGCCGTCCGGGCTGATCTGCGGGGTGCCGGACGTGAGGTCGCCGGTGATGGCGACGGAGCGCAGTACGGCGGTGATCCGCTCGGTGGGCAGGGCGGTGCCGTCCTCGGGCCGCAGCAGGTCGGCCAGGCTCGGGCCGTTCACCGGTTCGCCCGCGCGCAGGTAGCCGTCGCCGCATCCGGCGGGCACGTCGGTGTCCTCGGCGGTGATGAGGGCGTCGAGGAGGCCGGAGGCCTCCAGGGCGGCTTCCAGCCCGGCGCGCCGGCTGTCGCTCAGGTCGTCGGTGAAGTCGACGAGTTGCCACAGCGGTGCGCCGTGGCCCTGCGTCCGGTCGGCGGTGCGGCCGCGGGCCGGGGGTGGGGCGTCGTCGTGCTCGGCGGCGATCCGGTCGCGCTCGGCCTCGGTCTCGGCGCGGCGGCGTTCGACGTCGGCGGCCTGGGCGCGCAGCGAGGCGAGGGTGTCGCGCAGTTCCTGCACGGCCGGGGCGGTGGCCTCGGCGAAGACGTCGGCGAGGCCGGCCGCCTCGGGCTCCCCGGTGCGCTCCAGGGCTTCGGCAAGCCGGTCGGCACCGTCCGGCGGGAGGAGCGTGCCGTGGACGGCCTTCCACTGGCCGAGTGCGGTGCGGGCCTGTTCGCGGGCGGACTCCACCGCCGACTCGCTGTCGGCTTCGGCGGTTTCGGCCGCCGCGACGGCTTCCTGGGCGCGGTCGAGTGCGGCCCGGGCCAGGTCGCGGGTCTGCTCGGCGGCGCGGCAGGCCTGCTGGGCGGTGCGCACGGCCCGTACGCCCTCCTGGCGGGCGGCGGCCAGTGCCGCGGAGCGCTCCCCGATCCGGCCGGGCTCGGCGTCGGCGGGGCTCCAGGCGATGCCTGCGGCGTGGGCGTGGTCGGCGACGGCGGCGGCATCGCGGGAGACTGCGGCGTCGAGTTCGGCGGCGAGGCGCTCGGCCCGCTCCGCGTCGGCGCGGGCGCGGCCGGTGGCGGCGGTGCGGCGTTCGCGTTCGGCCGCCGCCTGGCGGGCCGTGTGCTCGCAGGTGCGTACCAGACGTTCCAGGTCGGCGAGCTGCTCGACGGCCTGGTAGGCGGCGGACGCGCGGAGCTGGTCCAGGCGGGCGCGCTGGGCGGCCAGCGCGGCGTCGGCGTTTTCCGCGCGTGTTCCGGCGGCGGCCTGCCGCTCGCGGGCCGCCGTCAGCTCCTCGCCGGCGGTGTGCAGCGCGGCGGTGCGGTCGGCGGTCTCGGCGCGGCGGGTGGTGAGCCGGTCGGCGGCGGTGCGGGCGTGGACTCGCAGATAGGTGGAGTAGCTGAGCAGGAAGGCCCGGGTGGCGTCGTCGGCGGCGGTCAGGCCCTCCAGGGTGCGCTGGACGGACTCCATGTCGTCGAAGGAGCGGGCGGCTTCGGCGATCAGGTCGTCGTCGAGCGGGCGCAGGCCCTCGCTGAGGGTGTCGGACAGCTTGGCCGGGTCGAGGTTCTTGGCGAGCTGCGGGCGGCGCAGCGTGAGGATCAGGGTGAGCAGCTGCTCGTACCGTTCCTGGCCGAGGCCGAACAGGCGGCGGTCGACGGCGGCGCGGTAGTCGGTCGCCGAGACGATCAGCTCGTGTCCGAGTTCGGCGGCGAGCTGCTTCTTGGTCATCGGCCGGTCGTCGTCGGTGAGCAGGGAGAAGTCCTCGCCGACCCGGCCTTCGGTGACGAAGTGCCAGCGGGCCGGGGTGTCCCGGTGGCGCTGGGCGTGCAGTCCGATGCCGCAGGTGACGGCCTGGCCGGTGGTGGAGTGGGTGAACTCGATCCAGACGTAGCCGAGCGCGCTGTCCTGCCCGCGGAAGAGCAGGTTGGACTTCATGGTGCGGTCCTCGGCGGCGAACGGGTTGAGCCGCTTGGGGTCGATCCGGCCGTCGAGGACGAAGGGGAAGAGGACTTCGAGGGCCTTGGTCTTGCCGGATCCGTTGGGGCCGCGCAGCACCAGCCAGCCGCTCGCGAAGGAGAACTCCTCGTCCCGGTAGTCCCACAGGTTGACGATCCCGGCGCGGGTCGGGACGTAACGGGAGCGCGGGGCGGGGGCCTGAGCGGGGATGCTCACTGCGTCGGGTCCTTCACGATGTCGTCGGAGGTCGGTGCGGGGAAGGGGCGGCCTTGTGGCCTGGCGGGGGTACGGGTCTTCACCTGGGCGGTGACGCCGCGGTAGCGGGCGAGCAGCGGCAGGGCGAGGGCGCCGCCGTCGACGCGGGCGATCAGCGACATGGCGGCCAGCAGGCCGAGGGCCTGGTCGAGCAGCCGGTCCGGGTCGCCGCGCAGGTCGGCGGAGAAGCCCGCGCCGTACTCGCCGATGATCTCCTTGAGCCTGCCGCGCAGCCAGGAGTCGGTGACGAAGGGGTGGCGGACCTCCACCGGCGGCTCCTCCTGCGCCTGGTACGGGGAGGCCCTCGGCTCGTCCGGCTCCGGTTCTCCCAGTACGCCCGGGGCTCCCCGCGCCGGGAGGGCGTCGTCGATGCGCCGGGCGTGGGCCGCGAGGCGTTCGGCGGCGGTGGGCGCGGACAGCAGTTCCGGGGCGTGCCGTCCGGTGCGCTGTGCGGCCGCGCTGATCCGGGCACCGAGCAGCAGGGCGGCCTGCGCGACCGTGCCGCCGCCGGGAAAGCGGATGTCGGACAGTCGTCCGGAGGTGTCGATCAGGGCGACGCCCTCGGCCCTGCGCTCCACCGCCAGCCCGGTCAGGCGTTCCAGGTCCTCGGTGAGGGCGGGGGCGCGCAGTTGGCCGACGAGGTCGGGGTCGGTGTCGGCGTAGTACGCGACCGGGTTCTCCAGCACCAGGCGGCGGGCGCGGCGGGCCTGGTCGCGGCGCTGGGCGGCGCGGCCCGCCGACATGCTCAGCGCGCTGCCGGAGCCCAGCAGCGCGGTGACCGAGGTCAGGTGCTGCAGGACGCGGGTGGGCTGGTGGACGGCGGTGAGGATCTCGCGGTCGATGTCGTACAGGGCCTCGGCGCGTTCGGGGTCGCCGGCCCAGGCGGTTGCGGAGCCGTCGGCGAGGGTGAGCGCGCCGCGTTCGGTGAGCCAGGTGACGGCGTCGACGAACGCGTCCCGGTCGGCCTTGCGGGTGGTGTCCAGACCGAGGCCGTCGATGCGCGCGGCGTCGGCGGCGACCGCCTCGGCCAGCTCGCCGAGGGCGACCTGCGCACCGTGGCGGCCCAGGGCGGCGAGGGTGAGCACCAGGTAGGCGTAGCGGCGGCGGTCGAAGGGGCGGCCCGCGCGGGTGAGGGCGGGGCGGGTGGGGTCCAGGCTGTCCTGGGTGCGCTGCAGCCGGGCGGTGTCGGCGGTGGTGATCAGCCGGTAGCCGAGCGTCTCCATCAGGTCGGTGCGCAGTTGCTCCGCCCAGCGGCGCACGATGGGCAGGGCGGCGGTGTCCGGGTATCCGGCCGTGATCAGCGAATACCGCAGGACCAGCCGTACGGCCTTCTGGTAGTCGGCGAGTTCGAGCGGGGAGACGTCCTCGGCGACGCGGCTCATGCGGCCTCGCTCCGCTCGGCCGGGCACGCGCCCGGCGCGCGCCTTGGCGTCGTTCGCTCGCTCATGCGGTGACCTCCAGGCGCAGCCCGTCCAGGTGGAGCCGTCCACGAACGGTGTCGACGGTGGTGGAACCCTCGGCGGGCGTGAGGGTGAGGCGTACGCCGTGGGCGGACCCGGATGCGGCGGCGACGGTGCGGCTGGCGGGAACCCGGGCGGCCAGCGCCACGTCCAGCAGGGCGAGCAGCGCCCGCGTCTCGGCCTCCCCGAGTGTCCTGCCGTATACCCCGTCCGCCGCCAGGTGGGCGGCGGCGTCCCTGCGCTCGGCCTGTTCCTGCAGCTGCCCGGCGCGCAGCCGGGCCCGCTGCGCGTCGTTGCGTTCGATGCGGCCGGGACCGTGCAGGGCGGGGGTGCGGCCGGACTGCACCAAGGTGCGGGCCAGCTCCACCGGCTCGGCGTCCCACCAGGACGCACGGCCGGGGATCTGCTCGGGGTCGGCGTACGGCACGCCGGCATGGCGGGGCGCGCCGAGCCCGAAGACCGCCTGGAACAGGGCGTGCGCGTCCTCGTCGCTTTCGCACGAGGTGAACCACTGTGCGAGGTGGCGTAGTTGGCTCTCCCGGCTCACCCCGCCGCGCCGGGCCTCGGTGACCCGTCGCAGCAGGGCGAGGACGGAGCGGATGGCGGTGACGGTGGCGTCCTGCAGTCGCTCGGCCTCGCTGTGCTCGCGCTCGGCGAACCAGTGGACGATGCCCTCCCACCGGTGCCGCCAGTCCGCGAGGCGCTCGGCGGGGCTGCGGAAGAGCCGCTCGTCGGCCTCGGCGGCGTACTCGACCATGCGCTCCACACCGGTGGCGGCGGCCTTCTCGACGGCCTCGGCCAGCAGCGGGGCGTACCGGCCCAGCTCGGCGGTGAACTCGCGCATGTGCGCCAGCAGGGTGTCCTTGTGGGTGAGGAACACCTCGGGCCGGGTGTCGTTGGTGCGCGCCAGGTCGCCCAGCATGAGGTAGAAGCGGGCGGCGCGCTGCGCCATCTCGTTCAGCACGGAGTCCAGGCGGCCGAGCTTGCGGTACACCTCCTCGGCGTCCCCGGCGGTGTTGGCCTCGGCGAGCGCGTGCAGATCGGCCAGGACGTCCGGGAAGACGAGCCGGGACAGTTGGGCGTCCTCGAGCCGCGCGCCGAGCACGTCCTCCACGGCCCGGTACGCCCGGTATCCGGCCTGGGTGAACTGGTAGACGTAGTGGCGGTTGCGGTACTCCGCGAGGTTCGCCGCGCGTGTCCCGTCGTACGAGCGGTCCAGGATCCGCCAGTCGGCGAGCGCGTCGAGCAGCGGCTGCACGTCACCCACGGCCGCGGCGGCGGGGTGGTCGGCGGCGATCCGCTCCAGCAGCGCGGCGGCCTCCGAAGCATGCAGCAGCACCTGGTAGTTGGCCCGCCCGCGGTCGAAGGCGCGCAGCAGCCAGAGGTAGTCGCCGCGCTTCTCGGCGGCGGCGAAGTGGAACAGCCGCAGTCGGTCGTCGAGGGTGAAGGCGTCGATACCGAACGCACCGTCGGGCGCGGTGTCGGGGACGTCGGGCTCGTCATGCACGGATGCGGCGGCTTTCCTGGTTTCTCAGCACGGGCGGACACCAGTCTGCCGCACCCGGACGGGTGCATACGACGGCCGCCCTCATCGCGCCGGAACGTGACCGCAAATGATCGTGCCCCACCGCCTGCGGCGCCCCGGCGACCACCATCCCATCCGGGGTCTTGCGTCACCCGGGCCGAGATGCCTCTCGGGCCGGGCGATCCTGATGGCATCTGCTCCTCCGTTCCTCCCGTACCAACCACTGGCCGAACCGGTGTTGCCGTTGGCGGCTCCTTAGCGTGCGAGCTGCCCAGTGTGGCTCTCGGTCTCGTCACCTTCCGGAACACCCCGGCTTCACGGCTCGAGAGTCCCGATGACCTGCGTACTCTCGTCTACGGTCGCCCGCCGGTTCATGTCTGGCGAGTCTCGTTGGACCTTGTCCATACGGGGAAGACGCCCAAGCCGGCGATACGTGTCCACTCTGGCAAAAGTGGATTTCATCCCTTCCGTGGAGGGAGATCCCTGCCGTTACGGGAGGCCGAATAGACTCTGCTGTCATGTCGAACCCTGATGAGCTGCTCGTCGCCATCTCCGCCGCGGTGGAGTCCGAGCGAAGCAATCAGATGTCGCTGACGGTGGTCGTCGGCGGTGCCGTCATCACCGGGCGGTTGGCCCCTGAGGCCATGTGGCGGGAGCGGGTGGCCGAGGTCCTGAAGAACTCGAATCGTCTCGGCCCGTTCTCGGACATCTTCGCCGGCGGCCCGGGGGTCAAGCGGCCCGGTCCCGGTGCGGCACCCACGCATCTGCACTTCCATCTCGCCCGAATCCTGCAGGGCAGTCTCGGGATCCCGGAGACAGGCGGGATGTACCGAGTCGCGATCAAGGACGTCAGCGCATGGACCGTGGGCGATCTCAGCTACTTCGACCAGTGAGACGCTGTCTCCACCCCGCTGTCCAACCGGCGGTATCCCAGCGGACGGCGGCGCAGCGGTGGGGGCCCTGGCCATGCGCGCCGGCAGGGCCCCATCGGATCCTGAGGCTTGTGGCACGACACCCTCGCGCGGATCGCGGCCTTTCCGGATCAGCGTGGGCACCGCCCACGCCCCGTGCCCGCGGTCATCGATCGCCTCGCCCACCTCGCGCCGGGCCTGACCCGCGCCCTGTTCACCACGGTCGCGGAGTATGTTCTGGTGGACGGCACGCTCGCGGAGTGCGAGCGGATCGGTGACGGCCGCGCCGACTACTCCGGCAAGGGCCGCCGCCCACGGTGCGAACCCGCAGGCCATCACCGACCCGCGAGGCGAGATCGTGTGGATCTCCCGGGCGCTGCCCGGCCGGACCCACGACCTGACTGTGGGCCGCGCCGACCGCAACATCGCCGATTACGTCCGCTCTCAGGCGCCGGCGCGTCTTCCATCGCGCCCTCGCAGCCCCAACCGCCTGGCGTCAGCAGTCAGCGCCTTCCTCACCCTGGAGAGGCGACGCTGAAAACGCTCAGTCGCAGACCTGGTCCGTCCGGCTTCCCGGCGGGGTCAGGGCCTTCTCCCCCGCCGTGAGGCCGCGCCCGGCCACGGTGCAGAGCTTCTCCAGCCAGCGCTCCGCGTCGAGTTCGAGGACGTACCCGTCCGAGCCATCGACCACGCCCATGGACGCGCCGTTCTCGGTCAGATCGGCGGTCGCGCCGTACCCCGGCGTGAAGGCGTAGCGCTGCGTGCCGCTGCGGACGTCCCAGGTGGTGTACTCGTTCAGCGTGCTCTGGGTGCTCAGCGTGGATTCCGATGCGAAGGCGCCGAGCCATTGGACGCCGCGGTACGTCAGCGGCTCCAGCCACTTGTCGTTGCCCTGCTTGTCCGTGTCCCACACCCGTACGACGCCCTCGTAGCTCAGCACCGCGAGGAACCGCCCCGTCGGGTCGAAGGCCAGCTGCTTGACGACACCGACCTTCCGGGCATCGATGGACGCCGCCTCGCGGCCGTCCTCGAAGTCCCAGATCACGATGTCGTACTTCCCCGAGGGTGTGCGGACGGCCGCCTGCGCGTGCCCCGGGCGTGCCACCGCCCACGTGCCGGCGGCCGCGAGGGACACCTCGACCGGCTCCTGGGCCCTGGGCTGGTAGGGCGTGCCCACCGCCCGGCCGAGCGCCAGGTCCCAGCGCACGACGTACGACAACGCGGAGATCACCACATGGTCCCGGTCGTCGAAGGTCGTGGTGACCCACGCCGGTGTACGGCCGGAGCGCGGGTCGGGGCGCGTGGGGTCGATGCCGGGCGGGCGCGGCAGATCGATCGGGTCCCGTTCCTGAAGGGTGTTCCCGCGCACCTCCCAGACCAGGACCGAGCCGCTGTCGGCGGCCGGTGTGAGGACCCGTGTGCCGTCGGGGCTGAACGTGGCGTACAGGGCGGCCAGCGGACGGGACGGACGCGCCGCGGCCAGCTGGCGGTGCGTCCGCAGGTCCCACAGGCGCAGCGCGTTGCCGTCGGCGTCGACGCTGACGACGCGGTCGTGGTCGGCGTCCACGGTCCTGATCCGGGCGGTGAGCATGGCGCTGTCGAACCCGGACGGTGCCGGAACATCGGCCACCATCACCGTCGCCCCGACACCGACCGCGGCACGGAGCCTGCCCGGTGGTCCGGTGAGCGCCACGGCGGGCAGCTGGGAGTCACCGGTGAACGACTCGTCCTGCTGGGCGGGCGCGGGCAGGTCGAGGGTGGCGGGGCGCCCCTCGGCCAGGTCGAGCACCAGGAACCGGAACCTGCCGAGCGCGGTACCGAAGCGCTGCACCGGGTTGAGGAGGAAACGGCCGGTCCGGTCCAGGCGCGGCACGTACAGCGGGCAGACCAGGCCCAGTTGCCGGGTGCTGTACTGCCGGCGCACCTTCGGCGTGCCGGTCAGGTCCCAGGACTGCAGGATCCCGTCCGCGGTGCACCGCACGAGCGTCCGGCCGTCGCCGCTGACCGTGACAGGACCGGTCAGGTCCGTTCCCCACGGCGACGGGTCCCGCAGGCCGTCGGCGAGGTTCCAGCGCACCAGGCGGCCCTGGGCTCCTTCGGCCGCGCCTTCCCGGGTGATCCGGCCGATCACCGTCCCCTCGGGGCCGAACCAGGCCTGGGCCGTCTGCCAGCCCTTCGGTGGGCGCAGCTCCCTGCCCACGCGCCTGCCGGTCTCCGACTCCCAGACCAGGACCCCTTCGCCGGGCTGCGCGGCGAGCACCCTGCGTCCGGTGCCGTCGAAGCGGAGGTCGGTGGCGGCGCGGGCGTTGGCCCGTACGGCGTCGCCGTCCCGCAGGACGACCGTGCGCCAGCGGCCGTCCGCGTTCGGCCCGATCCCCAGTGACACCTTCCCGCTGACGGAGGCCCGGGCGGAGATCCGCCCGTCGGGCGAGAGCGCGACGATCCTCGAGCCCCCCGGCAGGCCCCTGCGGTCCACCGTGTCCGTGCCGAGCGTGAGGCCGACGGCGTCGCCGGAGGTCATGCCCACATTGAGGCGCCGGCCGTCCTCGCTCATGGCGACATCACGGACCGGGGCGTGGTCGTCCCACACCACGCGCTCCACGTGCCGGAGCCGCAGGTACTGCCTGATCAAGGCGGTGCGCGCCGCCGGCTCCTGGGCCGTGCGGTACGCCGCCCCCGCGAACAGGGCCGACGTCACCACCGAGACGTCGTCGAGTTGCTCGGCCTGCGTCGCCAGCTGCTGCGACGCGGCCATCCGCAGCTGGCCGTCGAGTTCCCCGTTGCGCCACAGAAAGAGCCCGGAGGCGACCAGCGCGAGCACCGTCAGGACGGCGAGCCCTCCGATGAACCACCGCTTCTGCCGTACCCGGCGCTTCGCGAGCTCCTCCTGGGCCGCGCGTCTGCCGACGGAGTGGTCGATGAATTGCCGCTCGGTGTCGGTCAGTGCGGGACCCCGTTGCGCCAGCCATCGCTCTGCCGTCGCCAGCGGCTCGCCCTCCAGCAGTTGCCCGCGATCCACGTCGTGCCGCAGGTCCGCACGCCAGGCGAGGAACCTGCGGTCCTGCCGTACGCGCTCCTCGAGCCGCTTCCAGGCGCCGATCAGTGCCTCATGGGCGAGTTCGGCGCTGACCGGTTCCCCGCTGCCGCCGCGCAGGACGAGCAGCCGTCGCTGGGCGAGGGCGGTCGCGATCCTCCAGCGTTCCTCGCCCGCCTCCTCCTGTCGCAGGGCGTTGCGCATCGGGACGTCGCCGCCCGGCAGGAAGCGGACGAGGTCGGTGAGCAGCCGCATGGCCTCGGCATCGTCCGCCTCGCGGACGCAGCTGCGCCAGGCGGTCTCGGCGTACTTCCCCAGGGCGCCTCGCACGCCCCCCACTTCGCGGTAGGTGTCGAACCTGAGCCTGCCGCCGGCCTGTCCGTCCCACAGCTGTGCCATGACGAACCCCAGCAGCGGCAGCGCGCCGGGGCCGTCCCCCGCGTCGTCCAGCATGCGCTCCACGAGCCCGTCGTCGTAGGTGACGGACGGTGTCAGCTCGAGGGGGCCGAGGATCACCTGCGCCAGCTGGTCGCGGGACATGGGGGCGAGCGGATACACGCTGCCGCGGCCGAGTGCCGGGCCGAGGCGGGGATGGCTGAGGGCGGCGTCCATGAAGTCGGACCTGAGCGTGATCAGCACCCGCAGGCCGTCGGACCGGCGCTCGGGGAACAGCAGCCGGACGGCCTCCCCGACCGCTTCGTCCGGTTCCGCGAGGAGCTCCTCGCCCTGGTCGAGCACGACGAGAAGCCGTTGCTCCGCTTTCCCGCTGGTGGTGCGCAGGACGTCGATGAGTCCGCGGTCCGCGAGGAGGTCCTCCACGGCCCGGACCTCCCGCGCTCTGGCGGCGCCGATCAAGGCGGGATGGACGACGGTCACGAGTTCGGAGGCGAGCGCCGCTCGCAGGGAGGAGTCCTCACCGGCGCGGACCACGACGACGGCGTGGCCACGCTCCCGCATCCGCGGGACCACGCCCGCGCGTGCCAGCGAGGACTTGCCGCAGCCGGAGGGGCCGACGAGGGTGACACACGGGTCGGGCCCGGTGAGGAGCGCGGTGACCTTAGCGCTGTCGCTCCGGCGGCCGAAGTGGACCTCGGAGTCGGCTTCCTGGAAGGTCGACAGGCCGCGGTAGGGGGTGGCGGGGCGCACCACGGGCGCAAGGTCGGGCAGTTCGCCGACGAGGGTGCGGGTGGGTATCAGGAAGCTCTGCTGGACCCCGCCGGGCTGGATCACGACGACCATTCCCGCGACGGCGCGCAGTTGTTCGTCCCAGACCGGGCTGCCGCTGAACCCTTCCTCGACGGGCACGCCGTGTGGGTCGGCCTGCGAGAGCTGGAGCCAGCCTTCGGCGGTGGCGCCGCGCAGCCGCCCGTAGTGCCAGACGCCGCCCGGGGAGCGCCAGGGGAACCCGGGCACGCGTACGTCGTGTCCCCAGACGCGTTCTGTGTCGGCCATGTGCACCGGGTGGGCGCCGGGTATCGGGGCGCGCAGCCGCAGGACCGCGATGTCGCCGGTCTGGTCGGGGCGCACGGGCACCCAGTGCTCGAGCTCCGCGGTGCCGGCGCCCGATGCGAAGGGCAGGTCGACGTGGAGTTCGGTGCCGGCCGCCACGTCGTCCTCGCGGGGCCGGCGCAGAGCGTCGCTGACCACGTGCGCGCAGGTCAGCACGAGGTCGGGTGCGACAAGGAAACCGCCACCCACGGGTTCCCCGTCGGGGCGTTTGACGCGGACCACGGCGGCCGCGAGTGCCTCCTCGGGGCTGCGGGACGCGGCGCCCGTCGCCGTCACCTCGGCCGTCACCGCAACCTCCGGTCCCCCGTGACCCCCGGTGGGTCAACTCCGTTACGGAGTATGACCGTTGGGGTCTGGTCGGTCACCCCGGTTCCAGGTCAGCGTGACCGAGAAGTTGGCCGCCGTGGCGGTGCTGGCGATCACGACATCCGCCTCGGCGGACAGGGAGACGCCGAATTCGAGGGTGACCGCGTCCGGGGCGTGCGCCATCCCGCGGACGCGGCTCACGAAGCTCTCCGCCACGGGCCGCACGGTGTCCAGCATCTGCCCGAGGGACCGTTCGGCGCGCGCCACGGCGCGGCCGCCGCGACCGACCCGTACAAGACCGTCGTCCAGGTCGCGCACCTGGACCCGGATCACGTCGTCGCTGCCGTCGCCCAACGGCACTTCCACGATGCGCACAGGGCGTTCGGTCATGGCGGTCCTCCTTGGCTCCGGGGCGGGGTGCGGCGATCTTAACGGCCTCAACGGAGCCTTTGGCAGGGCAAGTTGGAGGTTCGGGGGATGCGTGCGGCGGCCGGGCCAGGACGGCCTGCGGACCTCGATATCCCGCCGAGGAGGCACGGAGGAACTTTCTTCACGCCTTTCTTCACGCCTTTTTTCATGTCTTGACAGAACGCGGACAAGGCTGTTTCGATCTGCTCGCGTCCCGAGGAGGGAGAGGGGGCGGATCCGTCCGAGGGATCGGGACCCTGTACGACCCGCGCATCCCACCAGAAAGGAAGGACACCGTGAGACGTTCCCTTATCGGGGCAGCCGCAGCTCTCACCTTGGTCGTTCTCGCCGGCACGGAGTCCGCGGCCCCGGCCGCCGTACCGCACCACCACGGCTCGTCGGTGGCGGGCACCTACTCCACGGGGGCCGGCCACGCGTGGCAGCCGGCGCCGGCCGTGAGCCCGGACGCCCCCGCCGACACGACCGTCGTCGTCGACCCGAGCAGCCCGCGTCAGCAGTACTCGGGCATCGGGTTCTCCCTGGACGAGACGAGCGTGTCCAACCTCTGGAAGCTCACCCCCGCCAAGCGCGAGGAGGCCGTCCGGCTGCTCGTCGACCCGAAGACCGGGGCGGGCCTGAACCGCTTCCGCCTCACGATCGGCAGCCCCGACCTCATCGAGCACCTGCCGTTCTGGTCGGAGGACGACCTTCCGGCCGGCGTGACCGACGACTTCCAGCTGAAGCACTTCTCCATCCAGCGCGACATCGACCTGCACATCGTCGACACCATCAAGCTGATCCAGCGCTACAACCCGAAGGCGACGTTCTTCGCGTCCGCGTGGAGCGCTCCGGCGTGGATGAAGACCAACAACCGGTTCACGGGCGAGGTGGCGCTCAAGCCCGGAAGCACGACGGACTACTACCAGGTCGGCAAGCTCCGGGACGACTGCATCGACGTCTTCGCCCGCTACTACGTCAAGTTCGTGCAGGCGTACGCCCGTCACGGCATCCGCGTCGACGCCCTGACCCTGCTGAACGAACCCGGCATGGACGTGGTCTACCCGGCGATGGACATCAGCGTCGCCCAGCAGCAGAAGCTCGCCGTCGCGATCAAGAAGGCCCTGCGCAAGGCCGACCTCGACACCGGGCTGTACGTCCACGACTTCAACTTCTGGGACTGGCGCGACCCGAACAGCACGGCGACCAAGAACTACTACCGCATCTTCAACGACGCCCCGGACGGATCGGTGACCGGCAAGCAGGTCCTGAACGCGACGGACGCCGTGGCGTTCCACCCCTACTGGGGCGACCCGAAGGTCATGCGCGACGCGTTCGAGCAGACGGGCAAGCCGGTCCACATGACGGAGACCAGCGACCTGTCCGCGGCGACCATCCTGAACTATTTCCGCCTCGACGCGAGCTCGTACGTCCTGTGGGCGCAGGCCACCGATCAGGACGGCGGCACGCTCCACTGGACGCCCGCGCGGGACAACGACATCGACTGGGACGAGGTCGCCGCGACCACCAAGTGGCCCGACCGCCTGGTCAAGGTGAACACCACGACCAGGGACTTCACCGTCCGCGACGAGCTCTACACCATGGGGCAGTTCGCCAAGTACCTCGCGCCCGGCGACGTGCGGCTGGAGTCGAGCGCCACGACGGACGGCGTGAGCAACGTCGTCTACCGGCACGGCGCCGACAGGTTCGTCGCGGTCCTCGGCAACGCCAACAGCACGGACACCACGGTGCGGGTCGTGCTGGCAGGCAAGTCGTTCGCGGTGAAGGTCCCGGCGAACTCCTACGCCACGTACCGCTGGCAGCAGCGCATCCCCCGGCCCCCGCACAACAGGGCGCCCGTGGTGGCTGCGGTGCCCGATGTGGTGGCCGACCAGTACGGCACGACGCAGGTGCCGCTCAAGGCGACTGACCGCGACGGCGACCGGCTCGCCTTCTACGCGACCGACCTCCCGGACGGCGTCACCGTCGACCCGGCCACGGGGGTGGTGACGCTCAAGCCGACGGTGGCCGGCGAGCAGGACGTGACGGTGACCGTCACGGACGGCGCCGCGCACGCAGAGGTGACCCTGCACGTGACGGTACAGCCGCACAGCGCACCGGTCGGAGTGAGGGTGGAGGCGGAGTCGTACGCGGCCCAGCACGGCTGGACGGCGGGCGGAGCCAACTTCATCGAGGCCAACCCCGCCGCCAGCGGCGGCGCGAACGTGGGGTGGACGGCGGCGGGCAACTGGCTGGACTACGCGGTGGACGTGCCGAAGGCGGGCACGTACGACCTGGAGCTGCGCGTGGCCACGGGCGGCGGTGCGGCCATCCCGGACGCGCTGTCCTTCCGCGACGCGAGCGGCACGACACTGGCCACCGCGTCCGTCCCGAACACGGGCGGCTGGGCCTCGTACCAATCGGTCCACGTCCCGGTCACCCTGGCCGCGGGCGACCAGGTGGTCAGGCTCTACTGCGAGACGGGCGGCTTCAACATCGACTACCTGCGGCTGTCGTAGCGCCTACGGTGCTCGCCGTCGTCGCTCCCCGGTCGCCCACGGGGAGCGACGGCGAGCACCATAGGAGACGGCTACTTGGAGATACCCATGTCGTCGAAGCGCTGCATGAGGGAGGGCTTGCCCCGGTGTGCGGCACGCAGTTCTCCGGCCCGCCGGTCGAAGTCAGCGGTGCCGCTGGTGCGGGCCTCCAGGTCGCGCAGATCCATCAGAAGGGCAACGGCGGCGTCATAGGCGCCGGACTTCTTCTGGGCGATCAGGCCGTCGACGTCGCGCCACGCCTGTTCGGTGTCCTGGGCGAGCCGTTCGAGGTGCGCCTCGCGTGCCTTGGCGGCGGCGCGCGCCCGGCTCTCCTCGGCCGCGGCGCGGGCAGTGCGCTCGTGCTGACGGCGCTCGGTGCGGCGGCGGTGCGCCGCGTCAAGGAGCTCGGCCGCGGAGCGCCGGGCGGTTCCGCCACGAGGGGCGGGGACGGCGGTGGCGCGGTAACGGGCCAGGAGCTGGGGGCCGGGGGAAGGCGCCGTGCCCAGCGCCGCCTCGACCAGCAACGCGTCCTTGTCGGCGGCGGGAAGCCCGGCGACGAAGGCCGCCAGTGCCGAACGGTCCACGGCGTTCGCGGTGGCGGGGCCGCTCCCCTCGGCGGCGGCCGCGAGCAGGTCCGCGTCGACGCCCAGGAAATCCACCAAGGCCCGCTGCGATCCGGTGAGTGAGGCCAGCCCCGCGGGGACGGGCGGCTCGACGGTGCGGGCGTATTCGTCCTCGTCGTCGTCGGCGAGCTCCCATACGGTGAGCCCGGCAAGCCATGCCAGGTACAGCGGCCGCAGGTCCCCTGCCGCGAGTTCGGCGCGCAGTCCCACGAAGGCCGAGAGATCGTAGGACGTGTCGAACTCCCATTCAGCGCCGTCCTCCGAGGACACCGAGAAGTCGACCAATGTGTGCCCGCAATGGGTCCAGGCACTCAGCGACTCGTCCAGGGCGTAGACGTTGGCCTTCTTGGCCGTGAGCGAGCCCGCGGGCAGACGCAGGACGAGGCGGCGGCTGCCCCAGTTCGCGTAGTACAGGTGGGCGTCGTAGTACCGCTCGACCAGTTTCGTCGTGTCACCGCGGAAGTCGCCCCAGTGGTACTCGTTGACGAAGCGGGTGGAGGTGATGTCCGCGCGAGTGGACAGCGCCCGCACCTGGCTCATCTCGTCGGCGTCCAAAGGGCGGTCCACCGCGAGGAACTCGTAGTACTGGTACTCGCTCACGACACTGCAGCCTATCGGCCACACACGCAGGGGGTGGGTCAACCACGGAGCCAGCCGAACAGCCCGCTGCGGCGCTCGCGTTCCCGCTCGGCCTCTGCTTCGGCTTGCTCGGCCGCTCTGCGTTCGCGCTGCCGGCGGCAGTATGGGCATTCGTCGCCGCGGACCAGGTGCGGGGCGTCGTCGGGGTAGACATCGTCCTCGCAGGTCGGGCAGGACCACTTTGATGCCTCCCGTCGTTTCTCTCTCCTCTCTTCCCGACGCACGCGCTTCTCTTCGATGGCGCGCCGGACTTCGCGACGCTGCTCCTCGCGGCGAAAGAAGGCACTTCGGTTGTCGGGGTTGTGCAAGGCGTCGGTGAGGCTTTCGGCCGTGCCGTGGCCGAAGCGCCACCAGATCGCCCCGCAGGGGCCGTGCTGGCGCAGCCGGGACAGCGTGGTGGCGAGGACGGGCACCATGTCCTCGTAGTCCCGGTAGCCGTCGCTGTCTTCGCCGTTCGGGGTGTAGTGACCCGCCTGCCAGCTGCCCTGCCAGTGCTCACTGGACAGCCGCGCGACCTCGTGTATGCGAGCTCGCATGGCCTTGGGGCCGACCTGTTTGGTGAAGACGAACGCCACGGGAGGTAGACCCTCGCGACCGGACGCCTGCCAGACGGTCGACCACAGCGGGACGTGCTCCCCGTCGTGGTCCTTGATGGTGCGCTGGAAGAAGCGGCGGTAGCGGGCGATCTTGTCGGCCACCGTGGCGGGTGGTTCGGTGCCGTTGTCGACCTCCACGAACAGCACCGGCAACCCCTCCTCCGGAGCAGTCAGAACCGCGTCGGCGCGCAGGCTGCCCCTGCCCGGCGTGGTGAAGGTGCCGGTGACGGGGAGAGTGACCTCGGTGCGCCAGCCGTGAAGTGTGCCAAGTCCTGGGGGGCGGCCAGTGAGTGGGCTCGTCGGCCCATCGGCGGGCGGTCTGGCACGGCGGACGATTGGCTTGGTCGGCTGAGGCGGTGACTGCAGAAACGCGTCAATGGTGTCGGTCACCTTCACCGCGTGCGCCGCACCGACCCTGGCCGCCTCCCGCGCTGTACCGCCCATCTCACCGAGCGGCCGGTCCAGCTCCGCCGCGGCCGTCGCCAATCCGGCCGTGGTGAGATTCCACAACTGCTCGCTGACCGGCCGCCCCGACGGGCCCGTTCCGGTCGCCTTGCCGACCGACTCCACCAGCCCGGTGTCGCGCAGGTCCTTGCACGCGTTACGGACGGTCTGTACGTCGGCGGTGCCAGGAAGAACAAGCTGACGGAGTTGCGTGACAGTGGCGACCTTCACCACTCCCAGCGCCAGCAGCACCAGACTCCGCGACCGCGCCGTCGACCCGAACCGCCACCGCTTCGCACCCGTCACCACGCTCTCCCTCCCCAGTGCGCCCGGCGCCGCACCACCCCACCCGGGGACCCACGGTCCGCGCCGCCCCGGCGGCAGCCGGAGATCCGGGGCTGGGACGGGCACCCGGGGCCCCACCTCGCGACCCCTGCACGACCACTCCACCACCCCCCACTGACACACAAGACCAGGAACAGCAGGAGCAAAGGGGTTGTCGAGGCGCCGCCCACCGGCAAACATGGGAACTGGCCTGCGGCAACACCGCACGCAACGCGGAAAGTCACCGTAGGGCGGGGTGTAGGGAGGACTGTAGGGAACGCTGTAGGAACGTTTGTACACGCCCACGGCAACTGCGCCTCGCTACCGGACAGGACCGCAGGCACCGTGCACCGCTTCCTAGCCGCCCCACCACTCACCGCCCGACTCCCCGACAGCCCACGCGCCACGAAACGCACTCTCGGCTTTCGGATGCCTGCTTGAAGTACAACGGAGAGTGGCCAGCCCGAGTGGGAACTCACCGACTACTGCGGCCCCACTCACCGTCCAAGGCTGACGCGGTGGTCGGTGAGTGGTGTCGGGCTAATGCACCGAGCGCCCCGGTGGTTCGCGATGCTCGGCGACGAGCAGGGGCGCGCGCTTGGCCTCAGCCGACCGTCGGACAACGTGACGACGCGTGGACCGGTTTACCTGTGGGTCCTCCGCCTGGGCACACCATCGCTCTCGCGGGGTCCGGGGCGTGAGGACGTCTGGAGGTCATGCCGCCATGGGGCGATCATCACTCCTGGGCGTCTGGCCTGGGTCAGCGTGGCGACAGCTCCCGCCTACGGCTGGTCCCGATCCTCCGGCCTCAGCACCTACGTGCCCATGCCCTCCTCGGAACGCGTCAGCCCCTCAGCACGTACCCGCTCCATGGCACGCTGCGCCGTCGAGTTGACCACGCCGAACTCGGCCGCAATCTGCACCACGCTGGGGACCTTGCTGCCAGGCAGATAGGCGCCGTCCGTGATCCGCTTAATGATCACGTCAGATGGCGGCCGCCGATGCTGGTTGGCCCGCGGCCATCCCGGGGCGCTACGCGGACGGGTTTGCCGGAGGCAGCGGGTCAGCGACGAACGTCCCCAGCCCGACTTCCCCGCGCGTCCAACCCTCCTCGCGCACGTGCTTCATAGCCTTCGATGCAGTCGCGTTCACGACATCGAACTCTTGTGCGATTTCTAGCGTGGAGGGCACGCGGCTCCCGGGCGGATAGGTGCCGCCCTGAATCCGCTGGATGATCTCCGCTGCGATCTGTCGCCACAGCGGGCGCGTGCGATCAAGCTCCATAGGTTCAGCGTGGGCACCCACGGTCTTCCGTGCATCCGTAGATAACCGTGGATAGCTGCGAGTACTGTGAAGAGTGGCAGACACAGAAACGCCCCCAGGGCGGCCGGGCAAGGGCCGAATCCCGGGGGCTGACCGAAGAATGGAGCTTCGGCTATGGCAGACCTTACCGCCGCGCTCATTGCGTGGTTCCTGCCCGCTCATGGTCGTCGTCGGGCGGAAGCCCCCCGGCCAGCGCAACGGGTGCGTACCTCGCTGCCTGCCTACCGCTCACCGCGCCCGGCAGAGGTGATCGACGCTGACGACCTGCCGCTCGTGCCCCGCTATCTCGTCGCCTTCGAGCTGCGCCGAGAGCAGCAAGCACAGCGGGAACGGCGCACGGCGGCCGTGCTGGCAACCATGGGCATCGACTACACGCCGGAGGCTGCGGCATGAGCGCGACTGTGAAGGCTTGCGGACAGCGCCGCCCCGGACGCGAGCACGGCGGCACCGGACGCGGCTGCGTCCTGCCAGCAGACCACGAAGGGCACCACTTGAACGGCTTCAACGACGCGTGGTCCGGCGACCTGCCGATCGTGGACGCGGAGCCTGCGCGCGGCATCGCGGGCCTGCGACTGCTCCCGTGGACCGGGCCGGACGGGAAGCCCGCCTACACCCCGGACGACAATCCCGAGGGCATGATCGCGCGACTCGCCGACCGCATGGAACGTGAACAACTCACCGCAGCGTCAGACCTGCTTGAGTTTGCCCGTCAGACGCTCTCCGTTACTGAGCCGCTGACCCCGGACCAATCTCGTTTCGTCGTGGCCCGTCTTTGCGACGTCCTGTCGAACCCGCTACGGGTCGCCGAGTCACGCGGCATGCGTCTGACGACCGGAGGCGCCGATGCGTAGGCGCGAAGCTCCACTGATGACTATGCGCGTATCGCGCGACGGCGGGCAGACGTGGGGGCGCTGGCTGCGCTTCCACAGCAGCGACAACCTCAAGCCCCTCCAATCCTCCGTGTGGCCACCGTGCGAGTGCCGCCGATGCATGCCGGGACTGCACCGCATGTAGCGAGCCGGCCGAGCAGAGAGGGGCCCTGTAGCGACCTGCCGATTCCCTGGTCGCTACGGGGCCCTGGTGCCCGGTTCGTCTCGTGGCCTCAGAGCTCCCAAGCACAGAATGAGTGCGATGCCTGCTGCACGACTCCACGCACGGGTACTGCGCATCGTGATGTCCACGCGGGGCGACCGACTGTCGCAGGCCAGCCGATCGCCCACCTGCGCCAAGCCGTGCGGCGGCCTCCTCCTGGTCGCCTCCCTGACTCTCTCGTGAGCCGCTCCCCCTCTTCGACCGGGGCCGCCACAGAACCCGCTGTCCAAGGACCTCACTCCGTCAGACGTCGGCAGTCTGCCGCTCCAGACCCACCAGCTCGCGCAGCTTGTCGCGCGTCTCCGGGTCAGTCGCATACACCACCGTGCCGACCATGCCTCGAGTGAGCAGGACCTTGTAGGTGTTCCTGATCAGCCGGTCCACGTTGGCGTCGGGCGTGGACTTCTTGAAGACCGGGTCCTTGGACTTCGTACGGTCGGTAACCCAGCGGTCTGTGCGCCAGACAAGGTCGGGACCGATGATGACGCCGGACCAGTCGTACTCGAAACCCTGCGCGGTGTAGACACAGCCGATCTGGCCGAAGCCGGCCGGATCGGTTGCCCATAGGGCCGACTGCGGAGCTCCGGAAATCGCGCGTTCTCCGCGCAGGTTCCAGGGGCGAGCCCAGTCGCCGATCACCACGTCCGGCGGGAGCGGGTCGCCGGGCTTGGGCTCCGGTGACCACGGCCAGCAGTAGCCAGCCGACATCCGGGCGCCGTAACCCTGAGCGCGACGCTCCTCAAGGAACGCCTCCATCTCCTGCGGGCTCTCGGCGACCAGAAGCTGCATGCGGTCGTCGGGATCCCACGTCACCGAACCGCCGGGCTCCAGACCGAGCAGCCGTACGACCCACCGCAGATAGGCATCGCTGCCGCCGCAGCGGAACTGGCTGTCGAGCGGCACGACGCGGCAGATTAGCCCCTTTCGTTCGGCAGCCGTCTTGATCTCTGCCACGGTGCCCATCTCACCGGGACGCACCACCTGGTGTTCGTCGAGGAGGAAGACGGGCACCCGGGCGACGTCGATGAGCTCGTCGATCTGCGGCTTGCCCGTCCGGTGGGCAGACGAGGTGTAACGGTTCGCGGAGGTCTCGCGGATGCGGTGGGCCTCGTCACAGACCACGACGTCGAGAGTGTTCTTCTCGGCCGTCATGAAGCTGTTGAAGTACTTGAAGAGGTCCTGGACCTCCCGCTTCCGGGCGCCGGCGACCTTGCGCATGGTCTTGGTGAAGGACTGCGAACCGGTGGCGTGCAGAGCCGGCACGCCCTCCCGGTACAGCTCGCCAAGCAGGGAGAGCGCGATGACGCTCTTGCCGGTCCCCGGGCCGCCGGTGACGACCACGACCTCCTTGTGGTCGGACCGCTTCGCCTTACGCACCGCGTTGAGCACCATGCGATAGGCGACCTGCTGCTCGTCGAGGAGGATGAACTGCTCTCGCTCCCGCACCTCCTGCGCCGCCACGGCCATCAGCTGCTTGGAGGGGACCGTCTTGCCCGCAAGGAGCTCGTCGGCCGCACGGGCCCCCGAGTGCTTGTCGCTCAGCCTGGCACGGAGGTGGTCGAGGAACTCGCCTCTGGACTCGGCGGTGAACAGTTGACCGCGGTCGTCGAGCTCGATTTCGCGCAGGCCGCTGACCCCGAACTCGGTCGCGTTGTGGAGGTAGGCCACGCCGCCGACCCGCTTGGGGTGCTCGGCGACGGCTCCGTTGAAGTTGACCAGGTAGTCACAGTAGCGGCGCACCTGCTCGATGGGGTTGAGCACAGGGTGGGCGTAGGCGTCCACCAGGCAGAGGGCCGGGTCGTCCTCGTAAGGGGCCGCCTGGCTCCACTGCTTCAGCTCGACGATGACGTAAGACGGCTCTCCGGTGGACGGGTGCACCCCGGCGAGCACGGCGTCGGCCCGCTTGCTGTTCAGCGGCAGCGCGTACTCCAGCATGACCTCCACACCGCCGAGCCCCGCATCGTTGAGTGCCCCCACCAGCACAGGGATGCTGCGCTCCCAGGAGCGGGCCTCGGAGGTCCCCGGGCGATAGCCGTGCATGTGGACGAACTGTTCGGTCAGGCGGTGGTAGAGCGACCCGTCGTGGGCCATGACGGCGACCGTCCTGGCCGACTCGCGGAGCAGCAAGGAATTCCCCCAGGCAGCACGAAGTGACTCGTGCGGGTGGGGGCATGTCCTTCGAGACTCCACCGGAGCGGAGCGGAAGCCCGTCGGGCCGCAATGATGTGATCAAGGGTACTCATGAGGCTGGCGGCGGTGAAGGTTCTTGTTTGCCGGCGGTCTTTCGGTATCGCTCGGTGTCCTCGCCCTGATCACGTCTGACGCCCGGAGCCTCACGCACCCGGGTCCGTCTTGAGATCCGTTCGGTCCGGGTAGCCCGCGGTCCGTTCAGTCAACCGCGACGCTGTACTCCGGCCGTCCCAGGTGCTGCAGCACGGCTGGTGGGCCCGCCAGCCGTCGGGGAACTTCGGCGGGACTGGGCTCGGTCCTCTTTGACGGACACCTGAGATCAGGGGTTTGCGCCCCGGAAGGAAGATGTCTGTCATGGAGAGCATGGGGAAGAAGAAGCCGCGTCCTCGCCGCTCGCTCACGCCGGAGTTCAAGGCCGAGATCGTCGAGCTGTGCCGTCGCGGTGACCGCTCGGTCGGTCAGGTCGCCAAGGACTTCGACCTGACCGAGACCGCGGTGCGGGACTGGGTCAAGCAGGCCGAGGTCGATACCGGCGAGCGGGACGGCCTGACCAGCGACGAACGAGAAGAGCTGGCCCGCCTGCGGCGGGAGAACCGCCGCCTGCGCGAGGACGTGGAGATCCTCAAGCGTGCCACGGCTTTCTTCGCGAAGGAGACCCGGTGACGGTGGACCCGTTCATCGAGGCGGAGAAGCAGGGCGGCCACAGCGTCAAGCGCGCCTGTGAGCTGCTGCAGGTCTCCCGTGCCGCCTTCTACGCCCGCCGCACCGACGCTCCGGGGCCCCGCGCGGTCTGCGACGCCGAGCTGACCGAGAAGATCACCGAGGTCCACGCAGTCTCACGCGGCAGCTACGGCGCCCCGCGCATCCACGCCGCCCTCCAGCGCGAGGGCGAGCGGTGCGGCCGGCGTCGCGTTGCCCGCCTCATGCGCCAACGCGGCCTTCAGGGGCAACACCGCCGACGACGCCAGCGCACCACCATCCCCGACCCGCGCGCGGCCATGCGGCCCGACCTCGTCCTGCGCGACTTCCAGCCCAACCCCGCCAAACTCGATGTGCGCTGGTGCGGCGACGTCACCTACATCCCGACCGAAGAGGGCTGGCTCTACCTGGCCACCGTGATCGACATCGCCTCCCGGCGCGTGGTGGGCTGGGCCACCGCCGACCACCTGCGCACCGAACTGGTCGCCGAGGCCCTGCGAGCAGCCTGCCGCAGCCGCCGACCCGGGGGCCCGGTGATCTTTCACTCGGCCCGCGGAAGCCAGTACACCAGCCGCGATTTCGCCACTCTCGCGAGCGAGTTGGGCATCAACCTGTCGGTCGGCCGCACCGGCCAGTGCTGGGACAACGCCCTCGCCGAGTCGTTCTTCGCAACCATCAAGCGCGAGTTGATCGACGACCGGTCCTGGCCCAGCCGGGCGGCAGCCCACTCCGCAATCTTCGAGTGGATCGAGGGCTGGTACAACATACGTAGACTCCACAGCAGCCTCGGCTACCGCACTCCCGCCGAGTTCGAGGCCGCCCTCGCAGCTTGACCAAGACACCGAACGTGTCCGTCAAAGCGGAGCAAGCTCACAGACAGCTACCAACGCAGTTGGCCGAGTCGACTGCGGGTCGACCTCCGATACGACGGAGTGCGTCATCAGGCGCCGGCGTGGACGTGTGCGGCCCACACCGACGGCAGGTTCGGATACTTCGTCCTGAGCTGCCTGACCGTGCGATGGACCGCCGCCGACGCGCACAACGCACCGGATCGATCCGCGATCAACTCGCCGTAGATCTGCTGACTGAAGGCTGGTGCCACGGCGTCGTCGACGCGCCAGAGTGTGCCGACCACCTGGGAAAACCCGGCTATCTGAAAAGCCGCCAACGGGTGGATCGCCTCGTCGGACAGGCGCGCGGTGGTGCGGGCCGTGTCGCAGGCCGACAGGAATGCGAACTCCGCGTTCCGCAGGCGCAGCCCGGAAATGTCCAGCACCCGAAACGGCGTGCGATCGTGGTCGTGCAGCGCGAGGTGGCTGTCCGAAGGGTTGTCCGGGTCGCTGTACCCGTGGCAGGCGAAGTGCGCCCAGCTACTGGCCGGCAATGCGTCGAGAACGGCGTCACGAGTCGCGTCCGCGCCGACCAGGAGCGTGGCGCCGGGTATGAGAGCGGCCAGGTGGTCGGCTTCGGCCTGTGTACCGGGCAGGTCCGGGGCGTCCGGAGTGACCGGCATCGCGACCACCAGCAGCCGCGGCTCGTTCCGGTCGTCGCGGCGGCCCGCGCGGGCGTGCCCCAGGGCGCGGATCGTCGGCGTCGTCGAGGAGATGACGCGGTCGAGGAGCACAGGTCCGCCGTCGCGGTGGTGACCCGCGGCGTGCAGCGGGAGCAGGCTGAGCGATCCGACCGGGGCCCACCAGATCCTTGGCCACGGACCATCCGCCGCCGGTTCCGCCGTCAGCCCCAGTTCGCCCAGCACAGGGCCCACGACGGTGTCCCACAGCCACTCGAGCGTGTCATGGATCGCCTGCTCGGCGATCAGCCGCCCTTCCGTGAACGCGGTGTGCAGAGCGCGTACTCGGTGACTCACGGTCTCTTCGCTCAGACCGTCCAGCGCGCGTGACCGGACCCCGTCCGCAGTGATGATCAGCGCGTCACACCGGTGCCGGCTGACGTTGATGTACACGATCGGGCCCTCGTGCGCCTGCGCGGTGAGGTCGGTGAGCAGCGGCGGCCGTAGGAACCGCTCCATCCCGGGCAGCGCACGGATCCGGTCGGTCATCGCGTCGAGCTCGTCGGCGAGCGCCACGCGGTCGCTCGTGGTGTCGGTTTCGAACTCCGCGGTGAGCGTCCGGAAGCGCTCGGCCAGCTCGGGTGCCTGCTCGCGCAGACCGGAAAGATCGCTGCGGCTGTCGAGTGCCTGGGCAGCGAGCACGCAGCGCCCGGATTCAAGCAGGGTCACCGCGCTCACCTCGTCGCCGACGGCCAGCGCGCACGCAGCCGCGTCGGCGGCAACCCCGGCGAACCGGCCGAGCCAGTACTGGGCGTCCTCGCGGCCCAGGCGGCGCCCGGCAAGCCGGGGCAGCAGCCGGACCGCGGCGGCGTACCCCTCGGCGGCCACGTCGAACTGGCCCGCCTCGGCTGCCAGACCGCCCCATCGGTCCGCTGCTTCCGCCCGACTCGCCGTCGGCGATCCGGCAGACTCCGCGGCCTCCCGATAGCAGCCGAGTGCCTCGGCCAGCGCGTCGCCGTCGCCGAGGTGCCGGAAGCCGAGCGCCAGGACGTCGGCGACGCGGGTCAGTGAACTCGCCCGCCAATAGGCGTCCTGCTCGGGCCTGCGCGCCGCACTCCGGGCCAGGCCGACCGCCTCGGCGAGGACCTGCGGATCCGGCGGCTCCCGTCGCGCGACGGCGGGTGCGACGGGGTTCGTGCACCAGTCGCCGAGCGCAGCGGCCAAGCTCGAGGTGTACCGGGGCCAGTGCGGGCTTGCCTCCGCAGTCGCGGCCACGGACGCGCGCCGCGCCGCGATGGCGTCCCGCAACGCGTTCCGGTCGCCGAACTTCTCGTACGCCATCTCCAGCACACCACCGAGATTGGCCAGCCGCACTGCCCGGTCCGGGTCGTCGTCCGCCGTCACATCCGTGGCCGCGCGGTGCGCGTCGATCGCCTCGTCGAGCACGCTCGCCTCGCCCGTCCTGACGAAGCAATCCGACAGCATGGCGCCGAGGTTGGACAGCCGCTGGGCCTGCCCGGGGACGAGGCTCGCTCCGAGGCGGACGGACTCCCGCGCGCGCTCGACCGCCTCTGACAGAACCTGCAGTTCGCCGGTCACCCGGAACCGGGTGTGCAGCACGCCGGCGAGGATCCCGAGTACATGCGGGTGGCGGTCCTGCCCTGCCGTGACCTCGGCGGCACGGCGAGCAACGTCGATCGCGTCTACGACGTGAGCCAGCTCTCCGGTTGCATGGAACAACGCGTGCAGGTTGACGGCGAGGTTGCCCATGAACTGGACCCGCCGCGGATTCCCCGCGGATGTGCACGCGACCGCCTCCCGCTCGATCATGACGGCCTCCGCGAGCGCGACGCGATCCCCGAACGCTTCACCGCGGGTGGCCAGCGCCGCAGCGAAGTGGTCCAGCCGCACGCCGCGGCGTGGATGCCCGGCGGGGGTTGCCGCCGCCACCGAGCGTCCCAGCTCGATCGCCCGCGCGAGCAGGGCCGAGTCCCGGGTCAGCTCGAACTCGGCGGCGTAGCGGCCGCACGCTTCGGCTTCGGTGTCGGCACGTTCCCAGTCGGCGGTCCGTTTCGGGCCCTCGCCGGTGAGCGCGGCCCAGTCACGTTCCGTGGTCGTCAGCTCGACGAGGTTCTGCGAGTGCCGCGGATCGGTGACCGGGGTGTGGGCCACCAGTGTCTGCCGGACCCGAAGCAGTTCGGACAGATCGTCCCGCGCTCCGCGCTCCCGGTAGCGGTCGTCGAGAAGGTACGCGAGGTTCTTCAACCGGTCGAGCACGTCGGACGACCCGGCCGGCGTGAGCTCCACCGCTCGCCGCGCGGCGTCGACAGCCTCCTCCACGACACCGGTCTCCCCGGTCTCATGGGACCAGTCGCGCAGGACCACGGCGAGGAAGTGCAGACTCCTCGCGGTCAGCACGTCATCGGGGGAGCACTCGACGGCGGCCCGCGCGTGCTCCACTGCTTCCGCCAGGGAGGCGAGGTCCTTCGTCACAGTGAACGCCGTCCGCAGCGCGACAATGAGGTTACCCAGGTAGAACGCCTTCTCCGTGGACGGTTCCTCGTCAACGGCCGTCCGGCTCCACTCCAGCGCGTCGGCCAGGGTTCCGCGGTCCTGGTTCTGCCCGAACGCGGTATGCAGCAGCATGCCGATGTTGTTGGCGTAGTTGGCCGAGTCCTCCGGGCTTTCGTAAGCCAGGAAGTAAGCCTCCATGACAGTGCGGACGGCTTCCTGCAGGAACTCGAAGTCGCCTGTCTGGTGGTAGCGGGTCTGCAGCAGGCCCCCGAGATTGGACAGCACCAAGCGGCGCTCGGCCACGTCCTCCGCGGCCAGCACGGCACGGCCGAGGCCGATCGCCTTCTCGACCGACGCGGGGTCCGCGCTGTGCCGGGCCACGTGGAACGCCTCCCAGAACCGCTCGGCCAGGCCGTTCACGGGCCCGCCTCCCACCCGTCAGTCCTCGTTGCCGTTCGAGGTGCCGGCCGGGCCCCCAGGCGCCTCGTCCGGCTCGGCGACCGTGCGTTTCGGGGTGTAGCCGCGGTCCACGGCCTCCTGCAGCAGTGCCACCTCTTCAGACGAGAGATCGGGTTCGGGCCGGGGCACGGGTTCGTTCGCCATTATCGCTCCTCCTCCGGCACGGTCGCCGGTTCTGCGGGTTCGACGAACTCCAGCACGTCGAAGTCTTCCGCCCGCAGCCGCAGGCCCGCCGTCCCGCGCACGCGCGCACCGAACGCCCCGTCGGCACCCATCACGCGCGCCGATTCGAGGTACAGCTCGGCCGGGTGGGGGTACGAGGAGGCGTACGACCGGTTCCCGTACCAGCCGCCCGCCCAGTTGCCGTCCTTGAGCCGCACGCGCACGAAGCATGGTTCGCGGTCGCGGAATGCGTGGTCCCAGGCGCTGGGCGTACGCAGGAACCGAGCCTTGCGCCGCTGCCGATCCACCAGGGAAACGATGACCGCCGCCATGGCCGGCACGACGAGGAACAGCACCACGGCGACGAAGCCGACCACTCGCGGCCGGTCCACGAAGCCGTCCCAGCCGCCGCCGGCGCCTCGAGCCAGGCGAACCAGCGCCGGCCCCGCCACCACTGCGTACAGGCCGTCCAGCGCGATCGACGCGACGATCGCCCGCAACACCCGCTCACCCAGATCACGCTCACCGGGCACCGGACCACGGCGGCGTTCCCGGACGAATTGATAGGTGACCCCGGGCAGCACCAGAAGGACGAGCAGAGCGAGTTGCACGACGGTCGCAGGCGCCTGCACTCACCACCCCCATGTCTCACGGACTCCGCTCGATCAGGCTACTGGCTTGCGACTCCGCGATCGGCGGAACACCCCTTTCCGCGGCTACTGCGAGGCAGCGGGCCGGCCTCGGCTACGGCGGTCCGCATCAGCCTGCTGATCTGCGGGACGGGGCACTGTCCTAGGGCCGCGCGGACGTAGCCGACGACGGCTGGGCCGATGGGGCTCGCCGTAGGGAGGACACGGGTCGTCATCGGATGTCCACCTGCTGATGGTCGGGACGGCCCGGAGGGCGCCATGAGTAGAACGGCAGGCTGCGGTCGCAGGGTTCTTGCTCGACCCAGCGTCACCCTGTCGTCCCCACGCGATCAGCGTGCCGCGTCTTGCTCCTTCGTTGCGTGATGGGTCCTGCCTCATGAGAGTTGATCCCCAGATCGGCGGCCACCTGCCGAATCGTCGCCTCGGGCCGCGACTGGTACAGCGCGACCGCGTCCGCCTTGAACTGCGGCGGATAGTTCTTCATGACCACGAGGTGTCCGTTCTCAGATCCTCAGCACCTCCGCCCTACCTTGCCCACGCCCGCTCGTACCACGGCGCCACCCGGGCGAAGCCCGTCGCGAAGTCCTCGCCCGGGGGCAGGCGCAGGTCCTGCCACAGGGGTTCAGCGTCGAAGAAGTGGTCGGTGAGGAGCATCGCGAGTGCCGGCGGCAGGCCGTCCGCTGCCCCCGGCGAGGGACGCACCTGCTCTGCGCAGGCCACGCCGCCCGGCCAGTCCAGGCCCGCGCAGACTGCGACGGCGCGCATGAGTGTCCCCGCGGCCACCGGTGTGGGGTGCGCGGCGTGGTAGACGGAGGCTGTCAGGTTCCTCCTGGGTGCCAACGCTGCGCCCACCAGCAGCCGGGCCAGGTCAGAGACGGCGATCAGGGACAGGCGGGAGGCCCAGGCGTCCGCCGTGGCGGGCACCGCGCGCATGATTCTCACCAGGCCGGGCGCCACCCACCTGTCCCCGGCGCCGTAGACCAGGTGGGGCCGGAGCACGATCCCGCCCGAGGCGAGGACCGCGTCCTCGGCGCACGCCCGGCTCGCCGAGGTCGGCGAGCCGGGGTTCCGCGGGAGGTCCTGCGGGCGGGCGCCCCGGAAGGTTCCGCGGCCGTACACGGAGGCCGTGCTCAGATAGACCACGCGGGTCACGCCGGCCCGGCACGCCTCACGCACCAGCGCCTCGGTCCCACGGGCGTTGACGGTCTCGTTGTCCTCGACGGAGTCCCCGATGTGGGAGGCACAGTGGATGAGGATGTCGACTCCATCACATGTGCCGCGCAGGCTGTCGGGATCGGCAAGGTCCGCCTGGACCGTGATGTGTCCGGTCGGCTCCGGAGGCGGCCGACGGCACATGAGCCTCAAGGCGACCCCGCGGGACGCCGCCTCCGTCACGGTGTGCGCCCCGATGAAGCCGGTGGCGCCGCTGATGACCACGACTGGCACGCCGGCCCGCCTCCTTCCGACGTCGACGGTTCAGGCGGTGTGGGCCTGCAGGGCCAGGTCTGCGGTGAAGACCCTCTCGCCGCCCTGCACACCGCACACCCGCACCAGGGTCTGGCCCTGGTCGCGTCGCTCCACCGAGGTCACCTCGATCCAGCACGGCGCGTCGAGTTCCACGTAGCGCAGGAACCGGCTGTCCAGGGTCAGCAGGAGCAGGTCGGGTGCGCCCGCCGCGGAGCGCGCCGCCTGGCGGGCGGCCTCCAGCAGCACCATCCCGGGGACGTGGTCCACCGGGTGGTCGAAGAAGGTGGGGTGTGCGGTGTCGACCCGCAACTCCCAGCGCAGGCGGCCCATCTCCTGCGGCTGGGCAAGGAGCACGTCCAGGTCGCACACGCGGCCCACCGAGGCCCGCGCGGCGGCCGGCGGAATGGGCCGGGTCGTCGTAGTCGGCCTCTCCCCCCGCAGCCGGCGGTGGACGACCGGTGTGAGGCACTGGAAGGCCGCGTGGGCCGTGCCCAGCTCCCTGCCCTCGCGCACCATGACGACGTCGTAGCGCATCCCGCTCAACTTCCCGCCTGGGCGCGTCTGAGGGCGGCAGACGGTGCGCAACTCGACCTCGGTGGGGGTGGCCTGTGCGGCCAGGAGGTCCGGCTCCGCGGCGAAGGCGATCTCACCCATCATGAAGTGGTGCCCGAACGGGACGCCGAACTCGGCGTGGGCGAGGAGGGCGCCGATCTGGCGGACGGACTCGACGATCATCATCGGGTCCTGCCGGCCCCGCACGCACGAGAACAGGGTGTGTGCGCGCGGCCACTGGGCTCTCACCGTGAAGCTCGGCGTCGCGGCGTCCCCCGCCGCCGGTCTCCAGCCGGTCAGGAGCACCTCCGAGACTGCACTGCGGTGGACGTACTCACGGGGGACGGTCGTGGTGAGCGTCCTGGTGTGGGCGAAGGCGGCGTAACGGGGGGCGGCGTGTCCGGACACGGCATGGCCGGGAGTGGTGTGACGTACGCCGTGCGGCGCGACGACGTCGACGAGGTTCGCGTGGGGTGGGTCGGTGAGAGCAGACACAAGGGACTCCTGTCAGTCGCGACGAAGGCAGGGGAAGTCGCTTGATCTCAGCCACCCCCCGTGGGCCGATCCCGGCTGGCGACAACATACAGACAAGCCTGTACGTACGAACAGTAAAAGTTTCCCCATGCACGAATGCGGGGCTTCACACCGCCCTGAGCGCGTCAGTGACGGTTCGTCCGACTCCCCCTCGCCGGTTCTCAACTGCCGTACGCGGGATGCCAATCGTTCGGTGACGTGCCGACCGTCGTTCACGCGGAAGCGCCTCCGCTCATCGGACCCGCATCCCACCTTCACGAACAAACAGATAAGTCTGTATGTTAAGTTGCCGTCATGCGCCTCGCACCGATGGCGCCCCACCGGGAGGACCAGATGACTCGGGACACCGCAGATCTCTTCGTTCCCCTCCCGGGGCGCCGCTCGGGGGCCCGGGAGCCGTTCGCGCCGCCGACCGCCGTGGTGGGCCATCCCGCTCCGGCCGCGGAGGCGCTGCGCGTACTCGTGGCCGAGAGTGAGTCCGCCGACGCCGACTCCCTGGCGCGGGAGTTGACCCGGCAGGGCTTCGTCGCCCGCAGTACGGGAACGGGGACCAGAACACTGCAGCTCTTCACGGAGGCCGACTTGGTCCTCCTCGACCTCGACCTGCCCGACATGGACGGGTTGCAGGTGTGCCGGGCCATCCGGTCGGTCAGTGACACACCGGTCATCGCCACCTCTACGCGCGGGGCGGAACTGGACAGGGTGCTGGGCCTGCAGGCCGGCGCCGACGACTACCTCGTCAAGCCCTACGGAATCCGCGAGTTGCTGGCGCGGATGGACGCCCTGATGCGCCGGGTCCGCCGCCCGTCACCCGACGCGCGGACCGTCGTACGGGGGCCGCTGCGACTCGATCCGGGTTCCCGGGAGGTCACACTCGAGGGGCGACCGGTGGCGCTGACCCGCAAGGAGTTCGAACTGCTGCACCTGCTGGTCTCCCATCCCGATCGCGTGGTGACCAGGCGTCACCTCATGTCGCAGGTCTGGGGCGACAGTACGTCCCGGCAGTTCCGCACGGTCGACACGCACGTCAGCAGCCTGCGCGGCAAGCTCGGATCGAGCGAGTGGATCATCACGGTCCGCGGCGTCGGCTTCCGCATAGGGCATCCCTGAGCGGGCCGCCCGTGTCGCCGGCCCCGACCGCGCCGACCACCCACAGCCCGGGAAGAAGGCCCACACCACCGGGCCGGGACAATGTAAACAAGTCGGACTATTTCTCCGGAATTGGGGCGCAGCATGGCCAAACAGGAGCGAGGGGCACGCTCGCGGCAGCAGATCCTTGAGGCGGCTGCCAGCGTGTTCGAACAGCGAGGCTACGACGCCGCCAGCACCACGGAGATCCTCTCCCGCACCGATCTGACCCGCGGTTCGCTGTACCACCACTTCCCCTCCAAAGAGGCCATCGCCACTGCCCTCATGTCAGTGCACGAGGATGCCCTGGTGATGCCCGAGCATCCGGTGGCCGTCCAGGCCGTCATCGACCTCACGCTCGGCTTCGCCGAACGCCTGCAGAAGGACCAGGTGTTGCGTGCCGCCGTGCGGTTGGCCACCGAGCACACGTCCTTGTCCCATGGACGGGCGGCCCCCTACGAACAGTCCCGGACGGCCGTGTACCACCTGCTGCGCCGCGCCGAACAGCAGGGCGAGCTGCTGCCGGGAATCGACCTCGAGGCCGCCGCGTGGACCATCGTGGGCTCCTTCACCGGCCTCCAGATCATGTCGCAGGTCTACAGCGGGCGCCGTGACCTGCTCCAAGGGGTCAACGCCTTCTGGCAGTTCATACTGCCCGGTCTGGCCGCACCGTGGCTCCTGCTGAGGCTGCGCACCACCCCGGCGCCGGGCGAGGCGGACGCGGACAGCTGAGGCCGGGGGCGTCGGCGGTGTGCCGCAACGGGCGTCCCGCCCGGCACACCGTCACTCACGTCGCCGGGCTACTGCCGGGCGCGGCCCCTGCCGCGGCGAACAGGGGTTTCAGCAGCTGCCACTGGGAATCGAACGCCGTCGCGTCGAACCTGACCGCGGCGACTCCCGCCGTCACCAGCTCCGCCACGTCGACCAGCGGTGCCGACGCCGTTTCGTCCTCGCCGTGCTGGCCGCGCACATAGGTGCGCACGATTGCCAGCACCTCGTCCCGCAGGGACGGTGGCCCGGTGGTGCCATCGGCGGCCAGCTGCATGCCGGCACGGACCACCTCGTCGTCGGTCATCTGCCCCCCGAGCTCGGCGAGGAAGCACCCCAGGCCCTCGGATGCGGGGCCGACCAGCAGTGCCCCCGCCATCGCGAGCACCCTGCACCGCGCCTGGCGGTACACCGTCGCGATCAGCTCGGTGGTGGACGGGAAGTGGTGGTACAGGGCTCCTCTGCTCACTCCGGCCCGGTTGACGATGGTCACCAGACCGGCGTCGGCGGGGCACCCTTCGGCGATCACCTGCGCCGTGACGCGCACCAGCAAGTCCCGTGTGCGCTCCGACCGGCCCGCGTCACGCATGACCCGTCCCCTCGACACATTTGCGGGGCGCAACCGAGAGTTCGGCGGCGGCGTACGGCACGGCGGCCTCGACCGAGTCGGCAGCCACCATGGTGGGAGCCGTGCCGTGCTCGCCGGCGGGGGCCGCCTGCTCCCCGTCCGCCTCGGGGCGGGGCGCTGCCGTGCCGCGCTGGGCCCAGCGGGTGACGGGCGGGACGGCGAGGCCGGTGAGGGCGAAGCCGACCCCGACGATCCACCAGCCCAGCCTGCCCTGCCCGATACACAGGGCGATCAGGACGGAGGGCCCGAGGGTGGTCCCGAGGCCGAGGCCCATGCCGAACAGGCCCTGGTACTGGCCCACGGACTCTTTGGGGGCCAGGGCGAAGGAGAGCTCGAAGCCTCCGGCGGCCTGCCAGATCTCCCCCACGGTGTGCGCGGTGACCGCCGCCAGCAGGACCACCACGACCGCCCAGGACGGCAGCCCCGGCAGCAGTGACATCGCGCCGCAGGCCACGAGGAAGGCGATGCCGGCCCGCCGGAAGGCCGCGGCCCCCGCCGGGACGGAGTCGATCCCCTTGCTGCCGCGGACCTGGAAGAGCACGACCAGAGCCGTGTTGAGCAGCATGACGGCGGACACCGTCCACGGCGGTGCCGAGGTACGGCCGAGCAGCCACAGCGGCAAGGCGACGGAGAGCACGCGGTACTGCACGGCCATCAGCCCGTCCAGGATCGTGATCGCCACGTACGGCCTGTCCCGCAGCGCCACCCATCGCGGCCCCGGGCGGCTGCGCAGCGGCGCCAGGCTCGGCAGCATGGCCGCCGTCAGCGCGCCCACCGCGTAGGAGACCGCGCTCGCGCCGATGATCAGCACGTACGCCGCCCGTGTGTCCCGCTCGATCGCCCAGGCCGCCACGACGGATCCCCCGGCGATCCCCAGGTTGGTCACGGCCCGCAGGTAGCTGCGGAACTCCGCCGGGCGGTCGCCTCCGTACTTCTGCACCAGCGGGGCCCGCGCCGCAGGTCCCGCGGCCTGAGCCACCGCGTTGAGCGTCGCGAAGACCACGAACGCCCAAAGGTCGCGGGTCAGGCACAAGCCGACCATGGACAGGCAGCCCACGGCCAGCGTCGCCGGGTACACCATGCGCGCGCCGACGCGGTCGGCGAGGTGCCCGATGGGAACGCCCAGTGCGAGGGAGACGGCCCCGGCGACGCTCATGCCGAGGCCGACCTGCGCGGCGGGCAGGTGGAGACCGCGCGTCAGGTACAGCACGCCGGCCGTCAGATAGATGCCGTAGCCCAACATCGTGGTCATCGTCGCGGCGGCGAGCAGCCGCTGCGGTCTGCCGTCCGGGAGCAGCGCGGTCATGAGGTGTGTCCGTTTCCTTCGGTGAGGGTGGGTGGGGGTAAAGGCGCAGCCGGCACCGGTCAGCGCTCCAGCAGCGCGAGTGCGCTGTTCATGCCGCCGCCGAAGGCGGCCAGGAGGACGGTGTCGCCCTCTGCGAGACGTCCCGCGCGTTCGGCTTCGTCCAGGGCGATGGGCACGGAGGCCGCCCCGGTGTTGGCGACCCGGTCCACGTTGATGTGGGCGGTCATCCGCGGCAGGGCCAGTTCGTCGCACAGCTCGGCGAGCATGACGCCGTTGGCCTGGTGCGGCACCATGTGCCGCACCTCGTCGCAGGGGACGTCGTGGTCGACGAGGAGTTGGTCGACCAGCTTGGGAACGTGGGCCGAGACGAACTCGCGCACGGCGCGGCCCTTCATGCGGAAGTGGTGCCCGCCTTCCCGGACGGTGCGTTCCGAGGCGGGCAGCCGGGCCCCGCCGGCGGCGACGCCGATCAGGTCGTGGTCCGCGCCGTAGCCGCGCAGTTGGCTGGCGTACAGACCACGGCCGCGCGGGACGGGCCCGAGCACGACCGCGCCCGCCCCGTCCCCGAACAGGATGGCCGTGCTCCGATCGGTCGGGTCCAGGATGCGCGAGTAGACGTCGGCGCCGATCACCAAAGCCTGGCCGCCGCGGCGTTGTGCGGCCAGCTGACCGTGTGCCATGGCCAGGGCGTAGACGAAGCCGCTGCACACGGCGTTGACGTCGACGGCAGCTGCCAGGTCCGCGCCCAGGAGGTTCTGCACCAGGCTCGCGGTGGCCGGCTGGGGATGGTCGGGGGTGGAGGTGGCGACGACGATAAGGGAGACTTCGCAGGCGTCCACGTCCGCGGCAGCCAGGGCCTGTGCCGCCGCGGCGGCCGCCAGGTCCGACGTGGCCTCGTGCGCGGCGGCCCGGTGCCGTGAACGGATGCCGGTCTTGCGCTCGATCCAGGCGGCGTCGACTCCGGCGGGGCCCGCCACCTCCTCGTTGGACACGATCCGGGAGGGCAGGTAGGAGCCGGTGCCGAGTACGCCTATGGCGTCAGTCATCAGTTGTCCTTCGCGAAGGGGGGAGCAGCCGGGCCGGGTGGGGTCATCAGGGCGTGCCGTCCTCCTCCACGGTGAAGACGACCGAGTCGATCAGCTCGCGGGCCGTGGCTTCGGCCTTCGGGCCGCTGTCGGCGCCGACCACGACCAGCCCGACGCGGTCGCTGGACCGACGCACGATGGGAATGCGGTCGCCGACGGCTGCGGTCAGCTCGCAGTAGAGCACCGCCGGATGGCGGCGCACCTCCTCCCAGCCCTGGACGCGGACCAGCCGGCCGGGCGGCGGGGTGAAGTACCGCACGGCCGCGCCCCGCGAGGGAGCCGGCTCGGGGTGCGGGCGCTCCACGCCCAGCATGTCGTCGTAGATCAGCCCGTGGATGTCGAGTCCGGGGATGGCGTGGGCCAGCATGCGGTGGATCCAGTCGCCGCCCCAGCGGCCGTGGACCTCGCCGAGCACCACCTCGTCGCCGGTGAGCCACGCCTCCACGTGGAACGCGCCGACCCTCATGCCCAGCGTCGCCAGCGCCGCGGTGACGCAGTCCCGTACGCGCGTGTCCTCCTTGGGGTGGAGCGGCGCGGGAAGGGTGTGCCCCAGCTCGACGAAGTAGGGCGGGGCCGTCTTGTCCTTCGCGGTGACGGCCAGGATCTGGGGCCGCCCCTGTCGGAACACGCCCTCCACACTGAACTCCGGTCCGGGCACGAACTCCTCGATCAGGAAGCGGTCGCGCTCCGGGAGGGCGGCCATCGCCGCGGGCAGGTCCTCGGGGTGTTCGACGAGGCTCACGCCCGTACTGCCCATGGCGTCACGGGGCTTGATCACCCAGGGCCCCTGGAGCTGCGTCATGAACTCCTCCGCCTGCTCGGCACGTTCGCACAGCCGCACCCGGGGCTGCCGGAACCCGGCCTCGGCCAGCGCCTGGCGGCACAGGTCCTTGGTGCGGACGCGACGCACGGCGTCGGGGGCGTTGCCGGGGACGCCCAGGGCCGCGGCGGCCTCCGCGACGGCTACCTGGGCCATCTCCTGGAGCGCGTAGACGGCTTTGAACGGCTGCTCCGACGTGGACTGGTGCACCGCCCAGCGGGCGAGCGTGTCCGGATCGGTGCACTCGACGGCGGAGACGGCGTCGGCTGCTTCGGTGACCGCAGGAGTGGCCGCCAGGGCCGCGGCCGGGGCGACGACGTGGGTCCGGATGCCCCGCGCCCGGGCCTGCCGCAAAGCGTCGAGCACGTTGTCGACGCTGACGGTGACGGGGCGGGCGCCGCCCACCAGCACGAGAGTGGGGGCGGTCTGCTCAGCGGTCATGTCCGGTCCGTTTCGTTGTGTGGGACAGATGCACCGGCCTTACCATCGATGCCGGCGGGGGTTTCCTCGGGCAGCAGCTCGGCGAGGACTTGTCCCGCGCTCACCTGGTCGCCCTCGGCGCAGCCGAGCGAGGCGATCCGGCCGGGCACCGGGGCCGGGAGCCGGTGCTCCATCTTCATGGCTTCGATCACCAGGACGGTGTCGCCGGCTTCGACCCGGTCGCCCTCGGCACGCGGGAGGGCGACCACGACGCCGGGGAGCGTGGCGCGGACCTGATGGTCCGAGGGCCCACCGCCCCGGCCTTCGCGTACATGCTCGGTGAAGGCGAACCGCTCACCGCCGACGAACAGTTCGTGTCTGTCCCCGTCACGCAGGCCCGACCAGGTGGTGTCGGCCACCCGTCCCGTCCATCTCCCCTGCTCGGGGATGGCAGTGACGAGGTGCCGGCGGCCGTCGACCTGGACGGTCACGGTGGTGCCGCTGCGCGCGAGCACGGTCGCACGGCGCAGAACACCGGCATGCTGTGTGGTGACGCGTCCCAGCGGGGCGTCGGGGTCCAGCGCCGTCCGGTCCACCGGGCCCAGACCGCCGAGCCAGGGCGAGCCGCCGCCACGGGCGGGAACGGCGGCCATCGCGGCCACGCACGCAAGCGCGCGGTCGAGGTGAGTGTCCCGTTCGGCCAGGACGAGGCCGTCCACGAGATGGGTGTCGGTGTGCCCGGTGAGCACCTTCGGCTCGTCGAGGAGCCGGGTGAGGAACCCGAGGTTGGTGGTCAGACCGAGCACGCTGGTGGCCTTGAGCCCCGCCGACAGCCGGCGCAGTGCGGTGGCACGGTCAGGGGCGTGGGCGACGAGCTTGGCCACCATCGGGTCGTAGTGCTCGGAGGCGGTGCCGGCGGTGTCGAAGGCGGCCTCGACCCGGAGTGTCGCCGGCCAGTGGACGAGCAGCGCGTGTCCGGGCGAGGGCTGGAACCCGGCGGCGGGGTCCTCCGCATAGACGCGGCACTCGACCGCGTGGCCGGAGCAGGTGATGGCGTCCTGCGCCAGCGGCAGCGGTTCACCCGCGGCAACGCGCAGCTGCCACTCCACCAGGTCGAGGCCGGTGACCTCCTCGGTGACCGGGTGCTCGACCTGCAGCCGTGTGTTGACCTCCAGGAAGAAGAACTCGCCGTTCTCGCCCACGATGAACTCGAAGGTGCCTGCGTTGACGTAGTCCAGGGCGCTCGCCCCTCGCACGGCGGCCTCCTGCATGGCCTGGCGTACGCGGGGGTCGAGTCCGGTGGCCGGCGCCTCCTCGACAATCTTTTGGTGCCGGCGCTGCAGTGAGCAGTCGCGCTCGTACAGGTGCACGACGTTCCCGTGGGTGTCGCCGAAGACCTGCACCTCGATGTGGCGGGGAGCGGGCAGGTACCGCTCCACCAGGACACGCCCGTCGCCGAAGGCGGCACGGCCCAGGCGGACGGCCTCTGCAGCGGCCTCGGGGAGGTCGGCCTCACGGTGGACGACCCGCATGCCCTTGCCGCCACCGCCGGCCGCCGGCTTGAGGATGACCGGATAGCCGACCTCGCGGGCGGCGGCCACGAGGGTGCCGACGGACTCGGTGGCCTGCGCGGATCCGGGAAGGACCGGGACGCCCGCCGCGGCCATGAGGGCCCGGGCCGTGGCCTTGTCCCCCATCGATCGGATGGTCTGCGGCGCCGGGCCGATGAACACCAGCCCCGCTTCCCGTGCCCGCTCGGCGAACCCGGCGTTCTCCGAAAGGAAGCCGTAGCCGGGGTGGACGGCGTCGCAGCCCTCGCGCACGGCGGCGTCGACCAGCTTGTCGATGTCGAGGTAGCTCTCGACAGCTGGGGCGCCGCCGAGGTGGACGGTCGCGAAGGCCCCGGCGAGGTGGTCCGCGCGGGCGTCGGCCGTCGAATACACGCAGACGTACTCGATGTCGAGACGGGCGCAGGTGCGGGCGATCCGCCGGGCGATCTCCCCGCGATTGGCGATCAGAACGCGCTTCAGCATCGGCCTCTCACATCCTGAAGACGCCGAAACGCGTCTCCTGCCGGGGCGCGGCCGCGGCCATGGCCAGGCTCAGCGTCATCCACTCCCGCGTGTCCACCGGGTCGATCACCGCGTCCACCCACAGCCGGGCCGCGAAATACACCGGTCGCGACTGCTCGTCGTACGCCTCGATGATGGGGCGCGCGATGGACTCGGCCTCCGCCGACGACAAGGTCTCGCCCTGCTTGGCGAGCTGTTCGGCGCGCAGCATGGTCATCACCTTCGCCGTCTGCTCCGCTCCGACGACGGTGGAGCGGGCGCTGGGCCACATCGCCATCAGGCGGGGCCCCATGGAGCGGCCGCACATGGCGAAGTTGCCGGCCCCGTAGCTGCCGCCGATGACGATGCTGAACTTGGGGACCCCGGCGGTGGAGACGGCGTTGACGAGCTTGGCGCCGTGCTTGGCGATGCCCTCCGCCTCATACTGGGAGCCGACCATGAAGCCGTTGATGTTGTGGAGGAACAGCAGGGGGATCTCCTGCTGCACGCACAGCTCGACGAAGTTCGCGGCCTTCAGCGCGCTGTCCGGGAAGAGGACGCCGTCGTTGATCAGGACGCCCACCGGGTAGCCGCCGATACGCCCGGTGCCGCAGACCATGGTGATGCCGTACCTCGCGCGGTACTCCACGAGTTCACTGCCGTCCAGGAGCCGCGCCAGGACCTCGCGGGCGGGGATCGGTTCGCGGAGCTGCGCGCTGACGATGCCGGGCAGCTCCGCCGGGTCGAACAGCGGCTCCCGGGGTGGCACCGGCGGTTCGCTGACGAGCGGCGCGGGACGTCGCGAGACGATGTCCCGGACGAGCGAGAGGGCGTGCTCGTCGTCCTCGGCAAGGTGGTCGGCCACGCCGGAGACCCGCGTGTGCAGGTCTGCGCCGCCGAGGGTCTCGGCGTCGACCACTTCGCCGGTGGCTGCCTGCACCAGTTGCGGGCCGCCCAGGAAGACGGTGCCGGTGCCCCGCACGATCACCGTCTCGTCGCACATGGTCGGCACGTACGCGCCGCCGGCCGTGCACGACCCCATGACCGCCGCGATCTGGGCGAGCCCCGAGGCGGACATCTCCGCGATGTTGCGGAAGATCCTGCCGAGGTGGCGCTCCCCGGGGAAGAGGTTCTCCTGCAGCGGCAGGAAGACACCGCCGGAGTCGACCAGGTAGACCGACGGCAGCCCGTTCTCCCGGGCGATCTCCTGTGCCCTCAGTTGCTTCTCCACGCCGAGCGGGAAGTACGTCCCGCCTTTGACGGTGGCGTCGTTGGCGTGCACCATCACGAGGCGGCCGCAGACCACTCCGATGCCCGTGACGAGGGCGGCCGAGGGAACCGGGACGTCGTACACGCCATGGGCCGCTATCTGCCCGATCTCCAGGAACGCCGTCCCCGGGTCGAGGAGCAGGGAGATCCTCTCGCGTGCGGTCAGCTTGCCCCGCTCCGCGTGGCGGCGGTGCGCGCGGGCGTCACCGCCCGCGACGGCAGCGGACCGGGCCTGCTCGACGGCATCGCGGCTGAGGGTGAAGTCCTCCACATTCCTGGCGTAGGCCGCCGATCGGGTGTCGATGGTGGTCTTGAGTAGGGTCACACCAGCTCCTCGCAGCGCGGTCCGTCGTCTGTGCGGCCTACGCCGATCATCGAAGCTGGTCCCACTGCTGGTTCAGCACCTCGCAGAACTCCTCGACGTCGGACTTGTGCATGTTGGCGCGCAGCATCAGGCGCAGTCCCGCCTTCCCTCGTCCGATGACGGGGAAGAAGATGGGCGAGGTGTAGTAGCCGTGCTCCAGGAGGCCCTTGGCGAGCCTGACGGTGAGTTCCTCGTCACCGAGGTTGACATGGCGGATCGGGAGTCCGTCACCGCGCTGCTCGGTCTCCACCTGCGAGTCGAAGAGGTCGATGACGTCCTGCAGGCGCTGCTGGAGGGTGGCCAGTTCGGCGGTCCGGTGGAGTTCGGCGGAGGCCAGCGTCGCTCCGAGGCCGGCGGTGTTGATGCGCTGGGACCACATGATCGGGCCGCCGTTGCGTATCGCGAGGGTGCGTCGACGTGACGATCCGCGGGGGCCCAGCAGGACAGCGCCGCCGGAAGAGCCGAACCCCTTGTTGAGCGAAGTGATGATCAGGGTGCGGTCGTTGATCGCGCCCATCTCGGTGAGCACGACTCCGCGGCCACGTTCACCGACGGTGGAGATGCCGTGCGCCTCGTCGAAGAAGAGGAACAGACCGTACGTCTCCTGCAGGCGCAGCAGGTCACGCACCGGCGCCTGGCCACCGGTACTGTAGACGCCGTCCGCTACGTAGGCGACCTGCTTGTGCTTCTTGCACAGGTCCTCCAGAGCCGCGACGTCGTTGTGGCGGATCGTGGTCACTTCGGCCTCGTCGGCCACGCTGGGCTTCATGGCATTGAGGCAGAAGTGCGCGTTGCGGTCGAACACCATGAGCGGCGGTTCACCGTCGGTGAAGAGACCCGAGGCGAGCAGCGGCAGCGTGGCCCAGGCCGCGGCGGCGCAGGACGCGACGGTGACGACCTCGGCGTCCCAGAGCTCGCACAGCGCGTCCTCGGCGTTGCGCAGCGACTCGAACCGCACACGCATCCGGGACGTCGAGGTGTTCAGGGCCCCCTCGGCCAGGACCGCGTCGGCCGCCGCCTGGACGAGCGCGGGGTGGGTGTCCAGGCCCAGGTAGGAGTAGGAGGACATGTTGAGGAACTCACGCCCGGTGTCCACCGAGCGGTGCACCCCGTCGCCGAGCCCCTTCACGACGATGTCGAACAGGCCGGCCTCCTCGGTGATGTCCCAAAAGACGTCGCTTGTCGCCGCGGACTTCTTGACGTTCAGGTACGAGTGCACGGTGATCCTTACGGGAGGGATACGGAAGGGTGGACTCTTCAGGCGTACTGGTAGAAGCCGCGTCCGGACTTGCGGCCATGCCATCCGATCTCCACGAGCCGGGAGAGGGGGGCCGGACTGGCGTACTGGGGCTGCTTGAACTCGCGGTGCAAGGCGTCGGCGATGGCCGCGACCACGTCGAGGCCGATGAGGTCGGCGAGCCGCAGCGGGCCCATGGGGTAACCGCAGCCGAGTTCCATGGCCTGGTCCACCTGCTCCGCCGTGGCCGTTCCCTGCTCGACCAGGCGCACCGCGTCGAGCAGGTAGGGGATGAGCAGGGCGTTGACGACGAAGCCGCTGCGGTCGGCCGTACGCACGCTGGTCTTGCCGAGGACCTCCTCGGCGAACCGCTCGACCGTGTGGCAGTGCCTGCCGTCGGTGAGCAACGTCGGCACGATCTCGATCAGGCGCATCGAGCTCACCGGGTTGAAGAAGTGGGTACCGACGACACGTTCGGGGTGCGCCGTGCCGCTGGCCAGCCTCGTGATCGACAAAGCCGACGTGGTCGTACCGAGTATCGCGTCGGACGGCAGGACCTTGTCGAGTGATGCGAACACCTCGCGTTTCGCGAGTTCGTCCTCGACCACCGCCTCGAAAACCACCTCGCGGTCGGCGAAGCTGCCGAGGTTCATGGTCACCGATATGCGTCCGAGGGCCACGTCCCTCTCGTCCTCGGTCATCCGGCCCTTCGCGACCTGCCGGTCGAATGACGCCTTGATACGGCGCGGAGCTTCGACGACGGAGGACTCACGAGACACCGCGAGACGCACGTCCAGGCCGCGCCGGGCGCAGAGTTCGGCGATACCGCCCCCCATCGTGCCCGAGCCGACGACCCCCACCCGGGTGAGCGGGCGGCTGTGAGGAGATGCGGCGGAAAGTTCCGACATACAAAAGACCCCTGTTCACGCCCGTTCCCGGGCTCCTGGTAGTGGACACCCGCCTCAGCCGACGCCGTGGGCACCCAGACGGGCGGTGCCCCGGCGGGAGGACGGCGCCGGGCACCCGTCCTCGTCCCGCGCCACGCACAACCGTCACCGCCGCGGGAAAGGGAGAGAAATACCGCGTCGAATCCCCGACCTCGTCACCCCGGCAAGCCGACGGAATCCTTCGCACGGAACACACAGGCTTACCCTCCCCCACCGCGGTGAATCCTGGCCTCCCCGCTCCGCCGGACCGAGAAATGCGCCCCACGCGACCGCCACGTCTTACCTATTCATCTTCATGGCCCCGCCGATGGCCACTCAAGGGCTCGCGTCGCAAAATTCGCGATGCTTCTGAAGACAAACGTCAGGAATTTCAAGAACCGTCAAATCCGCTACAGAGAAACGTCAGACCGCCCCGCCGGCAGCAAGGAGAATCCAGCCGACGGCTCCGGCCCGGAATCGGTGGCAACGAACGGTGACAGGAGTGGCCGGCATGGCATGGCATGGCATGGCGTGGCATGGCAGACGTCAACGAGTTTGTCAGCCAGGGCTTTCGGGGGCGTTGTGGCCCATACTGCCCGCGCGAGCTTGCCAACGGCGTCCCCCGCTACCTTCTTCGTGGCCCCGCAATGGGGCTCCCGGCCTCCGGTCCGGCATGACTGTTCCCCCCCTGTAGTTCGCATGATCCGGGGGGCGGTGTCACCGGGCCGGAGGCATCGGTAGACCGCTAATAGAGGCAGGACCACCAGCGTGCTGGGAGGCCTTCGTAACGTGGATGCCGGCGACTGATGCCACGCCAACGAGGCCGGGACAGCACGACCTCGTAAGGGATCAGCGCGATCGACACCGGCGATGTGGACGTCTTCCTCGGCCTGGACGTCGGCAAGGGCGAGCACCACGGAACCGCGGTGACCCGGGCCGGAAAGCGGGTCCTCGACAAGCGGCTGCCGAACAGCGAGCCCAAGATGCGGGCCGTTCTCGACAAGCTCACCGCCAAGC